>DASTNM010000465.1:0-2026 GCA_035762745.1 Candidatus Polarisedimenticolia bacterium | reverse complement strand
GCGACGTTGAGCAGGGTGGGCGCGCCGCGGCGCAGCGACTTCCCCTCCATCCCGACCGCGGTCCGCAGCTCGTTCACGGTGAAGCCCTGCTCCGGCACGTGGCACATGGCGCAGGACAGGGTCCCGTTCCGCGACAGGCGGCGGTCGAGAAAGAGCTTTCGGCCGAGGCGGATCATGGCGGTCGTGGGCGGGTTTGCCGACGGGAGCGGGACCGGGGGCAGGCCGAGGGGCGGTTTGCGGATGCGCTCGAGAGCCCGCTGATCGATCGTCTCGCGATCCGCGGCGACGACCGCGATCGGCCACGCCAGCGTCAGCAGCAGGACGACGAGCGTCGACGGTCTCAGGAGGCGTCCTCCATGACCAGGGTCTTGAGGTCGTTGATCGCGGTTGCCGGGTGGAGGAAGCTCGTGCTGTAGATGTTGCGCACCCGGCGCTTCCGGTCGATGAGATACACCTTGAGGACGTGGGAGAAATTCCCGGTCGGCTTTCCCGTCGCGTCGATCTCCCGCACGATCGACTGGCCGTACCCTTCGAGAACCGGCCGCAGCGCGGCGGCCGAGGGCGCCGCGAGAAAGACCCACGGGCGCCTGTTCCAAGGGATCTTCGCGTACTCGCCGCCGGCGTGCAGGGCATACCGGCGCATGACCTCGGGGGTGTCGCGCTCCGGATCGAAGCTGAGGGTCACGAGCCGCACGGCCGACGCAAGCGTGGCGTCGGTCTTCAGCTCCTCCGCCACCATCTCGAGGATCCCGGTGGCGAGGGGGCACCCCTCGGTATCGGTGCAGCGGGTATAGACGAAGCTGAGCAGGACGTACCGATCGCCCAGGTAGTCGAACAGGCGGCGCGGGGTGCCGTCGGTGTCGATGACGGCGCCGTCAACGGCCGGCTGGATAGGCGGCAGCGCGTAGCTCCCGGGTGGAGGCGGGATGTACTCCAGGCCGGGTGGCGGACTGGGCTGAGACACTTGAAGACTGGTGGAAGGCGCCGCCGCCTCGCGATCCTTGGGTGTCGGCCCCGCACAGGCGGCCGTCACGATGCAAGAGACGAGCAGGACCGCGACCCTGCCCCGGTGTGGGAACGCCATCTACGGTCGCGCCTCAGCGCCCCGCAGCGGTCGTGCCGCCGGTCTTGCCGTAGAGGGCGTAGGAGCCGAACCGCATGATGTGCGGTCGTCCGAGCTTCTGCGCGTAGAAATCGACGGCGAACTTCTCGGTCAGCTCCTTGCCGTCCCAGGCGTACGCCTTGAGGAACTGCTCGTCGTCCTTGCCCTTCTTGTCCCAGTTCGCCAGGAGCGAAGAGGTGAAATAGACCCGCTCGCCGTCCCAGCTCTGCGAGACCATGTTGAGCTGCGAACCGATCGTCTTCTCGTACACCTGCTTTGGATGGAGCGGGTCGCCGATGTCGAACAAACGCGCCGTGCCGTCCATGAAGGTGTCGACCCACAGGTGCCGGTCGTCGGCGCTGATGCTGATGTCGACCGGGAGAGGGACCTTGGACGGGTCGCCGATGTCGGCGACCGCCTGCGCCTTCCACACGTTCGGCGCCTCCTCGCGGATCAGCCACAGTTTCGAGGTGAGGGCGCTGCTGGTGAAGGCGTAGTCGCTGCGCGCGCCCCAGGCGAAGCGGATCTCCAGCGGCGCCCCCGGAACATCGAGCACCTGGAGCGGCTTGCGCGCGTGCAGGTCCCAGACCACGACCGTCTGCCCGAAGCGCTTCATCGCCTCCGGGTCCTGCAACATCTTGCCGAAGTCCATCATGTAGTTCGACCAGCCGCTGAACGACGACGTGAGCATGACGTTGCGGCGCGGCAGGACGCGCACGTCGTAGCCGTAGCCGTCGGCGGTCTTCTCGACGGATGCCCCCTGGGTCGCCGACGGTGCCGGCATCCAATGGGTCGCGACATACGTCCCCTGGTTGCCGTACTCGACCAGCGCGGTGCGGCCTCCATGATCCTTGTCGTTCGACAGGCCGGTAATCATCATCCGGCCCGGCAGGGCGTACAGGGTGTGCGGCCCGACGACCCCGC
>DASTNM010000464.1:0-3641 GCA_035762745.1 Candidatus Polarisedimenticolia bacterium | reverse complement strand
GCGCCGCTCGGCTCTCGCACGCCGGGGCGTGCGAGACCGAGCGATGGGGCCCCACCGCGCGCCCTTCCGCGCGGTGGGCGGAGCGAGGCGAGCCGAGGGGAGGTTCGCGCAGCGAACCGGACCCGTCCCCGGCGAACACAGGGCACGGTGCCTCAAACTGGGGGGACCTCAGGAGGCGGGGCGCGTTCTATCCCGCGGGCGCGGGCGATGGCGCGGACGGAGTCGGCGCGGCCGGGGCGTTGTTGTTGAAGATGTCGACCGACACCTTCCACGCGCCGTCCGGCTGGCGCTTCCAGATGACGACGTACTTTCCTTCCTGCGGGATCGGCTGGCCGCCCGGCGGCTGCACTGTCATCCGGAAGCCGCCCCTCTCGATCGCCCGGTCGCCGCTCTGCTGCACGTCGGCGATCTCGAGCGCCAGGCCGCGCCCTCCCGCCGTCACCAGGCCGGCGAAGAAACCCTCGATCGCCTGCCGCCCGTTGACCGTCGGCTGGTCCGGCGGCAGGACCGCGGCCTCCTCATCGTAGAGGGCGGCGACCCCCGCCGCATCCCCCCGGTTGAACGCCTCGACCAACCTCCCGTTGGCTTCTCGGATCAGTACCTCGATCGGCTCGGGCTTGGCGCAGGCGGTCGGGGCGATCAGGGCAAGCGACAGGATCAGCATCCCTGGCCCGGCGTGGCGTCGTGTCATCTGGACTCCTCCCTTGGAAGGAGACACCTTAGTGCCACCCCTCCCGACAGGTCAAGACTCGGGCGAGCCAGGGCGTGCCGGCTTTCCGGGAACCTCGACGGGACGCTTTCGACTACCATGGGTGGACCGCGTCGCCCGGGGCCGAAGAAGCGCCCGGGCCGCGCCGAGGCACGGGAGGGGCGTGACGATGGTGTTGTTGTCGCGGATCTACACGAAAACGGGAGACGACGGGACGACATCCCTGGGTGACGGCCGCCGGGCGCGCAAGGACGCCCCCCGCATCGAGGCCTATGGGACGGTCGACGAGCTGAACGCACTGCTCGGTCTGGCGCTGGTCGCCGTGATCGACCAGGAGGGCGCCGATCTCCTGCGTTCGGTCCAGAACGATCTCTTCGACCTGGGGGCCGACCTGTGCCTCCCCGAGACCAAGGCTCGCGCCGGACGACGCCGGGCGGGGCGGGCGCCCCTGCGGATCACCGCCGGGCAGGTGAAGCGGCTTGAGGAGGCGATCGATCGCTTCAACGCCCCCCTCGGGATCCTGCACAGCTTCGTCCTTCCCGGGGGAACTCCAGCCTCCGCCTGGCTGCATCTGGCCCGGACCGTCTGCAGGCGGGCCGAGCGCGCCGTCGTGACCTTGACGCGCCGCGAGAAGGTCAACCCCCAGGTGATCGTCTACCTGAACCGCCTCTCCGACCTTCTCTTCGTCATGGCGCGTCGCGCCAACGACGGCGGCCGGGCCGATGTTCTCTGGATCCCGGGCCGCGGCGGCACCCCGACTTGACCCTCCACCCGGCTCGAGGCGCCGCAGCGACGCCACCGAACCGCTGCGCGGGGCCGTCGGCCTCTCGTCTCAGCGCTGGCAGCGCGGGCAGTAGAAGGTGGCGCGGCCAGCCTGGACGATCCGCCGGATGACGGCACCGCAGCGCCGGCAGGGCTTCCGTGCCCGGTCGTAGACACGCAGCGAGAGGGCGAAGTAACCGACCTCCCCCTCGGCGTTCAGGAAGTCCCGCAGCGTCGTCCCCCCGGCGCGGATCGCCGCGCCCAGCACCCCGCGCAGCGAGAGCACCAGTCGCCCCCAGGCGTCCCGTCCGATCCGCCGGACCGGGCGCTTCGGATTGATCCCGGCCCGATGGAGCGCCTCGCAGGCGTAGATGTTGCCCACGCCGGCGATCGATCGGCTGTCCATCAGGAAGTTCTTCACCGGCTTGCGGCGGCCGCGGGTCGCCCGAAAGAGACTGTCGCCGCTGACACCTCCCTCGATCGGCTCGGGGCCGAGCCCCCTGAGCAGAGGGTCGTGGTCGACCCTCCGGGTGTCGAGGACCTTCATCAATCCGAAGCGCCGGATGTCTGCGAATCGCAGCTCGCGGCCGTCGTCCAGGGCGAAGACCACATGCTCGTGCGGGCGCCGGGGGCGGCCGGCGTCGGCGACCCAGAGCTGCCCGGTCATGCCGAGATGGACCAGGAGGGTCAGGTCGCTGTCGGTGTCGACCAGGAGATATTTGCTGCGGCGGCGGATGCCGATCAGCGTGGACCCTCGCAGGCGTCTCAGGTCGCGGGGGGCGACCGGCTGGCGCAGGCGCCGCTCGCGCACCTCGACTCCGAGCACGCGCCGTCCGGTCAGGAGGGGCGTCAGGCCGCGGCGGACCGTCTCGATCTCGGGAAGCTCCGGCATGGCGCCCATGGTACTACGCCCCGGGGCGCGGGGGCGGTGGATTGTCCCCGGATGGCGCGCGCTTCCTGGATTCTCCAGCCGGACGGCGGTATACTGAGCCGGTCCTTATCAACGCCGGGAGGTGCCCGATGAAAATCTCATCAAAGGTAGCGCTCTGCGGTCTCCTTCTCGTGGTGCTCGCCCTGCCGGCCTGCTCCCGGTCGGGGTCGGCCTCGCTGGCCGACCAGGGGCAGATCCAGATTCATCTCACCGACGCGCCGATCGACCTCTCCAACGTCTCGAACGTCGACGTGACGATCACCGGCGTGCGGGTCTATCCCGGGGTCGAGGAGATGAACGGCACCGACACCGCCCCGATCGTCGTCACGAGCCATCCCCAGACCTTCAACCTCATGTCGCTGACGGGAGGGGCCACGACGCTCCTGGCCTCGTCCGCCCTGCCCGCGGGCTTCTATCAGCGGATCCGCCTCGACATCTCGGCCGCGCGACTGGTCTTCACGGACGGCACACCCAACGCCGACCTGAAAATCGACTCGAACAAGGTGGACATCCCGATCCGGTTCGAGGTCAAGGCATCGGACACGACCTCCGTCACGCTCGATTTCAAGGCGGACGCGTCGGTGCAGGTCAACGCGACGGGATCGGGAGAGTACATCCTGCGACCGGTCGTCACGCCGGTGCCTTTCTAGCGCGGGGGAGCGCGACGGGTCCGCGGACGCGCGGCGGGACGCTCAGGCGATCGGTGGGATCTCCTGCGCCGCGGGACCTTCCTGGCGGCGCAGCAGATTGAGGGCCGAACCGGCGCGGAACCAGGCGATCTGCTCCTGGTTCAGCGTGTGCCGCAGGGTGATCCGCTCGGAGGTCTGGTCGTCATGGTGCAGGATCGCCGTGACGGCCATCCCCGGGGCCAGGTCGCGCAAGTTGGCGAGCGTCATCCGGTCGCCCTCTCGGACCCGCTCGTAGTCGGCCGGGTCGACGAAGACCAGAGGCAGGACTCCCTGCTTCTTTAGATTACTCTCATGAATGCGGGCGAAGCTGCGGGCGACGACCGCCGCCGCCCCCAGGTATCGGGGTGACATCGCCGCATGCTCGCGGCTGCTTCCTTCGCCGTAGTTCTCGTCCCCCACGATGACCCACTTCATCCCGGCCGCTTTGTAGGCGCGCGCCACTTTCGGGACCGCCTGGCCGCGCTCGCCGGTCAATCGGTTCAGCGTGAGGCCGCGCTCACCGGTGAAGGCGTTGGTCGCTCCGGTGAGCATGTTGTCGCTGATTCGGTCG
>DASTNM010000463.1:0-7806 GCA_035762745.1 Candidatus Polarisedimenticolia bacterium | reverse complement strand
AGGAAGTCAGAAGGGGCCCAGGTGGAGGGTCCGGCTGCAGTAGTTGAGTAATTATCCGACAGTCCGCTCTTTCTCATCGATGAAGAGAAAGGGCGGTCAGACGCCGGCCGAGCGCACGCGGTAGTCGACGTTGTGCTGGATCCACTCCCACAGGCGTGGCTGCAGGTTTGACGCGCCCGGATCGAGCTGGGCCTTCCACCCTTTCATGATCTCGGCATCGACCGTCCAGAGACGGACGCGCTGGCGCGGGACGAGGTCGTGCCAGTTCTTTCCCACGAGCGGACTGACGTAGGCGAGCCTGACGCTCATGCGCCGCGACAGGTACTCCAGGGGTGTCAGGTCGATGCGCTTGTACATTGATTGGGAGCCGGCCTTGGCGTGCGCCACCGCGAAATCGGGGATGCCGTCGGTGACCACGGTGAGTGTGACCGGGGCGAGCACGAGGTTGCGCTCCTTGACGATGCGCGCCACCTGCTTGAAGAACGGATTGAAGTCGGTCAGGGCGTCGTTGGGCGCGAACCAGGCGCGCAGGTCGTGCTCGATCTGCTGGACGCTCTTGTTCTCGAAATCCTGGATCGGGTGAAACGCCTTCGGCTCGTTCGGCTTTTCGCCGCCGATCGAGCCGACGAACAGCTCGCGCGGCTTGTCGAGTCCTCCGAGCTCGTTGAGATGCCCATAGATGTAGTACGCGAGGAAGGTCAGGGCATCGTCATAGGATCCCGAGCGATGGAATGAGCCGCTCGTGTCCACCCCGACGAACAGGGTGACGTGCGCCTTGTGCTCGCCGCCCTGCAGGCCGCAGGCCGTCAGAAGGAGAAGCGACAGGGCGGCGGTCGCCGCCGCCCGTCTCACTGTCCCTCCGCGCGCTTGGGCTGCAGGTGGATCGAGTTGGCCAGCTCCCGCGTGTCCATGATGTCCTTCAGGCTCTTGAGCGGCAGATCGATCACCGGCTTCGACGCCACCAGGATCATCACGAAGTTCAGGGCCGCGGCGAGCACGTGCAGGAACGGCAGGGCGAGAAACTCGAGGAGCTCCTGGCACTTGGCGTGCAGCCAGTCCGTCTCCCCCTTGAAGTCGTCGATGAGCTGGCGCCACGGGCTCGCCTCGGGCCGGGACTGTTCCGGGGCCTGGCCCTCCGCCTGCGGCAGGGGCTGGCGGGAGATGAACGCCAGGAGCTGCGGCGTCCCGTACTGCCCGAACAGGAACCAGGTCATGCCGCGGATGCCGATCCACCCGAAGGTCGCGACCGACAGCGTGAAGCCGATTCCGAGGCGGAAGCGCTCGCCCGTCTGCTGCGCGATCCAGGGCGTGATCGCGTCCACCAGCTCACGGTAGAGGAACATCACCTCGAAGAACATGACGAACAGCTCGATCAGGACCATCTGGACGATCAGCTTGAATTGCTTCTTGGCGAAGGATTCCAGAAGCGCCTGAATGCAGGCGAAGCTGCCCATGATCAGAAGGAGGAGGAAGAGATACAGAACCGGCCCCGCGAAACGCGGCGCATCCATCCCGACGAGGTCGGACAGGACCTCCGAGACGGTCGGGAACAGGGTGTAGGTGAAGATCGTCGCCTCGAGCAGGGACCAGAACACCAGCATGACGAAGGCGACCCAGGGGACGCCCGGCTGGAAATAGCTTTTCGACAGGCGACCGGTGAACGTAAACGGCGCGATGATGACCTGGCGCAGGACCTCCATCACGAAACGGAGCGTCAGCCGCGCCAGGGCCAGCAGCCAGCCGATGGCGACGACCACCAGCCGGAACAGGCCGATCCAGTAGAACCACACGGCGCGCGCCGCGTCCCACCATCCCAGAACCATCATCGTGGCGAATTTCACGCGCGCCGGCCGGAAGAGGACCGTGTACAGCGACAGCTGCGTGCACCAGACGGCGGCTACGAAGAGCAGAACCGGAAGCAGGAGAAACACGAGCTTGCCCGCTGCGCCCAGGTCGGACGACGAGGACAGGAAGAACGCGAGGAACCACTTCTGCATCGCCGCGATCCACCCGATGGGCGCCAGAAGGATCCGCGACGCCGGCTCCCAGAGATTTCCGTCCACGGTGACGATACTGTTCAACATGTCCCCTCCCCCACATCGGACGACAAATCACCGTATGTGCTGAACGTAGGCTCCCGGCGGTCAGAGTCAAGCAAGGCGGTGCCGCGATCACGGATT
Organism: Candidatus Polarisedimenticolia bacterium; assembly: GCA_035762745.1. GTDB lineage: Bacteria > Acidobacteriota > Polarisedimenticolia > Gp22-AA2 > Gp22-AA2 > DASTNM01. The sequence continues at coordinate 5,626 of DASTNM010000463.1, read as the reverse complement.
TGCAGTCCACGGGGCGGGGCGTCAGATGCAGGACATCCTGCAGGATTACAATCTCAGGTCCGGTCTGCGATCACAGCCGGTAGCCGACCAGCGTCCCCGGCGCGGTCTGCAGAAACAACATGCCGGCGACGTCGTCCACGGCGTACACGGGCTCGCGCTCCTTGCCCAGATCGACGCGCGCCCGCGGTTGCGCGCTGTCCTTGTCGATCTGCAGCAGCACGTTGCCGTTCCCATCGGGCGCGCGCGTCAACATGAAGACCGACCCCGGGACGTTGAGCGAGGCCTTGAACCGCTTCGTCGCGAGCGCCGCCGATTGGCTGGCGTAGCCCTGGAGTTGCGCTCCCCCCTGCGTGTACGCCGTCGCCAGCTGCCCGGTGATGCGTCGCGCGGTGGAATCCGTGGCGTTGCGCGACGCCTGGGCGAAGGCGTCGCCGTACGCCGAGGCGGCGGCGCCGTACAGGCCGGCTCGCACCGCGTCGATCCGGTAGAGCGCGCGCAGCAGCCCCGGCAGCTGCGGCGCCGGGAAATACACCTGATGCCTCACCTGTCCGTCCCGCGCCAGCACCACGAGGTTCTGCGGCGCGATGAGGATGATCCCCGAGGGCCGGATCTCCATGTCGGTCGGATCCTCGGCCCCCTGCAGCTTGATCTCGTCGCCGAGCGCTTTGAAGGTGCCCGCATCGCGATCGACGGCGTACAGTCGGTGGTCGCGGTTGGCGAACACGTAGAGCGTCCGACCCTCCACGGCATGATGCAGGTAGTAGCGCGCGGCGTTGTAATCGCCCGAGCCGAGCGGCCTGCCGCTCTCGATGGCATCCTTGAAGCGGGGCTCGCCGCTTTCGAGATCGATGACGTTCACCTCGGCGTTCGTCGCCGCGTCGGGTCGCGAGATGTAGAGCAGACCGGCGGGCGTGAGCTCGGCGTAGGCCAGCCGGCCCTTGATCTTCACGTCCTTCTTCAGGCGCAGGGTGGCCGTGGCCACGTCCAGCACGTTGACGAACGTGCGTGACTCGGCGTCCACCGCGAGCACCGCGGAGCCGCCGGCGATCATCGCGTCCATCACGGTGCCGTGCATGCGCAGCGGCCTGGCGGCGACCGTCGTTCCATCGTCGTAGCGCGCCACGTTCAGCCCCGTCTGCACCACGCCGTTGACGATCCGCACATTGCCCGTCGCCTGATTCGCGGGCGGCGACTCGGGGAGGATGATGATCCCGTCCGGATGCTGCACGATGTCGTGCACCCAGCCCTCCACCATCGCGGGTTTGGCCCAGAGCGCCCGACCGTCGGCGAGAGCGTAGGCCATGAGCCGGTCATCGAAGCTCACGTACAGGCGATCGGGCCTGTTGAGCGACGGATAGAGCCGCACGTGCCGCGCGGGATTGCCCGGGCGGGCCGTGGGCAGGGCGGCGGACCAGCGCACGGCGCCGGTGCGCGCGTCGAGCGCCTTGAGGCCCGTCAACGTGTGCACGACGATCACGCCCGGTCCCGCCTGCAGGACCTCCAGCGCGGTGTCTGCCGACACGGCGCGCACGAGACCCTGCATCAAGCCGCCGAAGCCGCTCCGCCTGGGCTCGGTCTGCTGGAAGAGTGATTCGCTCGCCCAGCGCTCGGTGCCGGTCGAGAGATCGAACAGCGCCACGACCGGTGGTCCTCCCGCCGCCCCACCGCGCGGCCCATGGACGAGCAGCGTGCCGCTCTGTGGCAGCACGCGGCGGGTGACGACTTGCGTCAGGTTCAGGCGCCGGGAGTCGAAGACGACCCCGCCGGTCACCGGGTCGAAGACGAGCAGCAGGCCCGGACGCTCCGCTTCCATGAGGAGCGACCCCTCGACCATGCGGACGCTGTCGGCCGGCAAACCGCCCAGCTCGGGCTTCTCCCACATGACCTGCCCGCGCTCGATATCCAGGCCCGAGAGCGCGGCGTCGGTCGAGACGAGGAGCGCTCCCGCAGGCGTGACCTGCTGCCACCGAATGTCCCCCTTCATCCTCAGGGTCCACACCGGGGCCGCGCCGGACGGGGCGGGCGCGACGGCCTGACCACGGGCCGGGGCGCCGACCGCGACGACCAATGCGAGCATCAGGAGCGTGCGACGAGCGGACACGTCGGTCATGGCGATTCCCCTATAGACTCGAATGGTAGGAGGTCTGGCGGAGAGGGTGGGATTCGAACCCACGTGGGACTGTTTAGGCCCCAACCCGCTTTCGAGGCGGGCCCGTTATGACCACTTCGGTACCTCTCCTGGAGCGGATTGTATAACAGGAGACCGCCGGACACCCGGCCCGCATGCCGCCTCCGGGCAGGCAGGGATCGTCAGCGGCGCGCGCGGAAGAACTCCTTGAGGAGCGCGGCGCACTCCGCGGCGCGCACGCCGGCGGTCACGGCGACGCGGTGATTCAGGGGCAAGCGCCGGCGCCCGCGCCAGAGCGACAGGGCGCCGACCTTCGGGTCCGCGGCGCCGTAGACCAGGCGGGCGACGCGGGCATGCACGAGCGCGCCGAGACACATCAGGCACGGCTCGAGGGTGACGTAGAGGGTGGTCCCGGGGAGTCGGTAGTTCCCCGCCTTGCGGGCGGCGCGGCGCAGGGCCACGATCTCGGCGTGCGCCGTCGGATCGCACGCGGCGATCGGCCGGTTGCCGCCGCGCCCCAGGATGCGTCCCTCCGCGACGATGACCGCCCCGACCGGCACCTCACCCCGCGAGGCGGCCGTCCGGGCCAGGCGCAGGGCGAGGGCCATGAGCGCCTCGTCCGTTCCGTGGCCGCGTGGCGCGGCGGCGGCCCCGCCGATCGTCGTTCTTCTCCTGGGCATCGAGCCGGAAGTCTAGCACCGGCCCGTCCGGCAGGGTGCGCGCGGCCCGGCAGCGCGGACAAGAAAATGGCGGCCCCTGGGGGCCGCCATCCTAACGTTCCGGCTCGGCCGGTTCGGTCCGGCCCGCCGCCGTTACTCGACGATCAGCGTGCCGTTCTTGCCCCAGTGGCTCACGCCCCAGGTGCGGGTGCAGCGGAACTCGAAGCTGCCCTTCTGGGTCGGGACGAACTCGACCACCGCCGGCTTTTCCGGCGTCACCTTCCCCTTGATCTCGAAGTCGGGGAACTTGATGCCGTAGGTTCCGTCACGGCTGACGAAAGTGATCCGCACATGATCGCCCTGTTTCACGTGAAGCGTGTCCGGGGCGATCTGCCCCTCCGAGGCGGTGATGTAGAACTTCTTCACCTGGCCCGGGGCGACCGCCTTCGCGGCCATGGCGTTCCCCTTGGACTGGGTCTGGTGCTCATCCACCGGCTCTCCGGCGACCGCCAGCGCGGCGGTGAGCGCCACCGCCGCCAGCGGCAGGACCGACGACGCGAGACTCCGGATGCGCATGCTCCCTCCTCGATTTCCGCCGGGAACGGAAGGCGGCGTGACGCCGCGTCTCCGGTCCCGGCACCCCACCGGTGGAATATGCGTGTGCGGCGATCGGCGGGTCAAGGAAGTTGCGCAAATGAGATCAACGGAAAGCCGCTTCCTCCAAGGGTTCTGTGGTGACGAGGAGTGGCAGGCCGCGACGCGGCGCTCAGCGGCTGAGGGTGAATTCCATAATGACGCGGGCCTGCACGGCGACCGGGCGCCCGTCCATCAGACCGGGGCGGTAGCGCCACTGCTTGACCGCCTCGAGCGCCGCGAGATCGAAGCCCCAGCGCTGATCGGGGGAGCGCAGCACCTCGACCTGGCCGACGCTGCCGTCGGCCTGGATGACGATCAGGAGTATGACCGTCCCCTGCATGGCGGCGCGGCGCGCGCCGTCGGGGTACTTCGGCAGGGCGCGGCTCTCGGGGATCAGGATCGGCTGCGTGATCCGCGGGTCCCATTCGTACACGGGGCCGTCGGGGGGACCTTCGTCACCGGGAACGCGGGGGCCGGTACCGGTGCAGTCGTCCCCCTCGCAGTTTCCCGTGATGGGTCCCTCGGATTTCGAGCCCGTCCCCAGAGGGTCGCCCGGCACGCCGTCGGGGCCTGTGGCCTGAGTCGTGGGAAGTCCGGAGGGGATCTCCGTCGGAGGGAGGAGCGCGGCGGGCGCCTCCGCCGGCCGAGGCGCGGCCGGGGGCGCCGCCTGCGCCGGGCGGCGCTGCGTCGCGTCGCGCTCTCCCTTGCGGACGGCCTGGGCGGGGTGGTCGTCACCTCGGGGCGAGCCGCGCGGCGGCCGGAAGATGAGGATCTCCCTGACCGCGGCTTTCGGGGGGCGCATCACCTCGATGACGAAGAAGGGGATGAGGAGAACGGCGGCGAGGAGCGACAGGTGCAGCAGAAGGGCGAGAGCGATCCCGGAGGCGCGGCCCAGCGGTCGGCGGTGAGATCCGGGAAGCGAGACGATGAGAGCGGAGAAGATCGGTGTGTCGGGCATCGTCACTCCTGAGGGGCGATCGAGGTCCGGCCCGGTCCCGTCCCACGGGCGGCCGGTGCAGGGAAGCCCGTGGTTGCGTCTCTGCCGGGACCGGGCCGGCCCCGTCGTAATGACGGAACTGTACTTCGATCACGAATCGCGTCACCTTCGACCTTGACGACCATGATGCAAGGACACCGCGGCGAGGGCGGAGTTCCCGCAGCGGGGCGCGGCGAGGCCGGACAGTGGGGTACCGGGTGCCCTCGGGCCGGGCCTTCAGGGGCGGGATACACGGAGTCGCTTGACCGGCGGGCGGCGGGATATAAATTTGATGACGCCCGGGGGCGCCCCGCGGCGGGATCAACGATCGATCCCCGCGCGGGCGCTCCGCTCAACATCGTTCGCGGGAGGTCACATGATGTCTCACGCCCGTCCCGTTCTGCTGCTTCTCCTGCTGGCCGCTTTGGTGCTGCCGGCCTGCTCCCGGAAGCCCGAAAAGCTCCTGGCCGACGACGCCGAGCGCAAGGCAATCATCGAGAGCCTGGCCACCAACCCGACGATGCGCCAGGAGGTGATCGATCGCCTGATCGGATCCCCCGTCACGCGCCTCTCGGTCGTCGAGCGGGTCCTGAAGGACGACGGCGCGGCCGGCGACCTGGTGAAGAAAATCATGAGCGACAACCACGGCCGGGCCCTGGTGGCCGCCAAGGTGGCCGAGGACAGCGACGCCAAGACTTTCATCAGAATGCTGATGCTGACCGGCGTGATGGGCGACTCGATGACTCAGAAGCAGGCGAACGCCATCGGTCTGGGAGAGCCGTTCGCCTTCGGCAACCAGCGTCGCACCATGATCGATCTGCGGCGCATCGGCCGGATGGTCGAGGCGTCGGCCAAGGAGGCGGGAGGGCACTACCCGGTCTGCCTCGACTTCGAAGATGGCGGGGCCTGCCTGTCGAAGAAATTGGGCGGCAAGGGGACCGAGGTGGTCGGCATGAAGGACGCCTGGGGCCACCCGTTCCAGTATCGCAGCGATCGCGAGGGGACCCAGTACGTCCTGGTCTCCTACTCCACCGACGGCGCCTACGACGGTCTCGGGAAGGTCGGTCCGACCGACTCGTTCGACTGCGACATCGTCTTCTCGAACGGCGACTTCATCCAGTGGCCGGGCTGGATCCAGAAGACCGACATCCGATAAACCAGAAGGGACTCCTGTAGCTCACACCTTCTCCTGACCTGCCTCTCGAAGTGCAGGAGACACTGTCGCTG
>DASTNM010000462.1:0-6458 GCA_035762745.1 Candidatus Polarisedimenticolia bacterium | reverse complement strand
CCTTTTGCGGTAGCAGAGCGGGATCGAGATCGCGGTCGCCAGGGAAGCGTCGACCAGCTGCTTCGAGAGATCGACCGAGGCGCCGCTCTGCGCCTGGCCCCGGGAGACAACGTCGAGGTTGTCGCGCGACACGAAGCCCAGATCGATGAGCGCCTGCTCCAGAGTCCCGCCACGGCTCTGCTGCCAGCGCAGGGCGGAAACGAGCTGGCCGGTGTTGAGGAGGTTGGAGCGGATCAGCGCCTCGCCCACGGTGCCCACCGCGCTGTTGAGGATGGAGCGCTCCTCCTTCAGATCCTCGGGCGCCGCCTGCCAGAAGGTCTCCTGGTACTCGGCGTCGGCCTGACAGAAGCAGTGAAAGCAGAAGGGACAGAGCTTCGTGGGGGTCCGCGCGCTGCAGGTGCACCAGACCGCCGCGATGGCGTCGAACTCACCCAGGCAGGACCAGCACTGGGTCGCATGCTCTCGCGGCACGTCCCCTCCCTCGATCGTGACGGCGCGGAGGCGCCGGGGCGGGCAGATCGCCCCTCCCGGAATATAGGTCTCGCGCTAGGTATATGCAAGAAACGCAAGAACTTGCGCCGCGATGCGTTCCTTGACTCACCCTCGACCGTGTGTTAGTTTGAGGCCCCCCGGGGGGCAGGATGAAGGACGCCGCAGCACCTCTGAAGAAAACTCCGCTCTCCGATCTCTTCCGCGAGATGGGCGCCCGCCTGGTGGACTTCGCCGGCTGGGAGATGCCGGTGCAGTTTTCGTCACTGCTCGAGGAGCACCGCGCCGTGCGTGGTGCCGCCGGAGTGTTCGATGTCAGCCACATGGGAGAGATCGAGGTCCGCGGCCGTTCGGCGCTCGCGGTCGTCCAGAGGCTGACCTGCAACGACGCCGCGCGGCTCGCCCCGGGACAGGCGCAGTACTCGGCTCTCACCACCGAATCGGGGACCTTCGTCGACGACATCCTGGTCTACCGCCGCGGTCCGGAGCACTTCCTCCTCGTGGTCAACGCCTCGAACACCGGCAAGGATTTCGACTGGATCGCGGCGCGGGCGGCGGGGGAGGTGGAGGTGGTGAACGTCTCGGCGCGCTGGGCGCAGATCGCCGTGCAGGGGCCGCGCGCCCAGGATATCTTGAAGTCCGTCGCCCCGCTCGACTGGGCCCCGATCCGCTACTATCACTTCGTGGAGGCGGAGCTCCTGGGCGGGCCGGCCCTCGTGTCGCGCACCGGCTACACGGGGGAGGACGGCTTCGAGATCTACCTGCCGCCGCCCAAGGCGCCCGATCTGTATCGCGCCATCCTGCGAGCGGGGACGCCGCTGGGTCTTCTGCCGTGCGGCCTGGGGGCGCGCGACACGCTGCGCCTCGAGGCGGGCATGCCGCTGTACGGCAACGACATCGACGAGACGACGACGGTCCTCGAGGCGGGGCTCGGGGGCGTGGTTCGATTCGAGAAGGGGGAGTTCCTGGGGCGCGAGGCGCTCCTGCGGCAGAAGAGCGCGGGGGTGTCCCGAAGCCTGAAGGGGTTCGAGATGATCGATCCGGGGATCGCCCGTCACGGATACCAGGTCAAGGTGAACGGCGAGGCGATCGGTCTCGTGACCTCCGGAAGCTTCGCTCCGCACGTCAGGAAGAACATCGGACTGACCTACGTCCCTTCCCGCCAGGACGGGGTGGGGACACGCATCCAGATCGACGTCCGGGGGCGCGACGCGGCGGCGGTGATCGTGCCGACCCCGTTCTACAGGCGCCCGCGTTGAGGAGGCTCGCGTGAGCAAAGGGAACGGGATCTATCCCGAGGACCTGAAGTACACCAAGGAGCACGAGTGGGTGGCGGTCCACGGCAACGTCGGCACGGTCGGCATCACCCATTACGCGCAATCGGAGCTGGGGGACATCGTCTACGTCGAGCTGCCGGCGGTCGGCACGGCGGTGGTCGCCGGCGAGGAGTTCGGCAGCGTCGAGTCGGTCAAGGCGGTGTCGGAGGTCTACGCCCCGGCCTCCGGGGAGGTGCTGGAGGTGAACGGTGCTCTCGCCCAGAGCCCCGAGACGATCAATAAAGACCCGTACACCGAGGGCTGGCTCATGAAGATCAAGATGGCCGACCCGAACGAGCTCAAGGGGCTGATGTCGGCGGCGGAATACCGCAAGCACATCGAGGACGAATCGAACTGAGATGGATGACGCCAGCCGCTACATCCCGGCCTCCGAGGCCGACCGGCAGGCCATGCTGCGCGAGATCGGCCTGGAGCGGATTGAGGACCTCTTCGCATCGATCCCGGAATCGCTCCGCCTGGCCCATCCGCTCGAGGTGCCGGGACCGCTGTCCGAGCAGGAGCTGCAGGGGGAATTCGCCGCGCGCGCGAGAGAGAACCGCGAGCTCGACGGTCGGGCGCAGTTCCTCGGCGGCGGGGCCTACCGCCACTTCGCCCCGGCGGTGGTCGACCACCTGATCACGCGGACCGAGTTCTATTCGTCCTACACACCCTACCAGCCGGAGATCAGCCAGGGAACTCTGCAGGCGATCTTCGAGTATCAGACCCTCATCTGCCAGCTCACCGAGCTCGACATCTCCAACGCCTCGATGTACGACGGAGCCTCGGCGCTCGCCGAAGGGCTCCTGATGGCGGAGCGGGCCAACCCGAAAGGACGGGTCGTCCTTTCCGACCGCCTCCACCCCGAGTACGTCCAGACGGCGCGGACCTACCTCTCGAACGTCGAGGTGGGGGTCGACGCCTTCGGACACCGCCCCGACGGGACCGCCGACCCCGAGGCAGCCCGCAAAGAGATCGGCGGCGGGGCGAGCGCGCTGGTGATCCAGCACCCCAATTTCTTCGGCTGCCTGGAGGAGGTCGAGACGCTGGCCCGGGTCGCCCACGACGCCGGCGCGCTCCTCATCGTCGTAGTCAGCGAGCCGGTCAGCCTCGGGATTCTCAAGGGCCCGGGACGGCAGGGGGCCGACGTCGTGCTGGGGGAGGGGCACTCCTTCGGCGTGCCGCTGTCCTACGGCGGACCATTCCTCGGCTTCATGGCGGCCCGTGCCGCATTCCTGCGCAACATGCCGGGCCGCCTGGTGGGGGAGACGCACGACGTCGACGGGCGGCGCGGTTACGTCCTGACCCTGTCGACGCGCGAGCAGCACATCCGCCGCGAGAAGGCGACCTCGAACATCTGCACCAACGAGGGACTGTGCGCCCTGACGGCGGCGATCTTCCTCTCTGTCCTGGGGCGCGACGGACTGCGGGAGCTGGCGGTTCACAACCACGCCAGGGCCGAGTACGCGCGACGCGCGCTCGCCTCGGTCAGGGGATGCTCGATCCCTTTCGGCGCGCCGATCTTCAACGAGTTCGTCGTCACGCTGCCGATACCCGCGGCGCAGGCGGTGCGCGCCCTCGGTGAGCGGGGGATCGTTCCGGGCCTCCCGCTGTCGCGCTACTTCCCGGGGCGGGAGCGCGATCTTCTGGTCTGCGTCACCGAAGTGAACCCGCGCTCCGAGATCGACCGCCTGGCCGTCGAGCTGGGGAGGCTCGCCTGAGATGGAGCCCCGCAACCTGAGGGATCCGGAGAAGCTGCTGTTCGAGTTGTCGCGCCCGGGGCGGCGCGGTTTCGCCCCGCCGCCGGCCGATATCCCCGATCCGGGCCGCTTCGATCTCGACCGGCGCTACACGCGGGACGACATCGAGGGGTTCCCGCAGCTCAGCGAGCCCGAGGTGGTGCGTCACTACACCCGCCTGTCGCGTCTCAACTACGCCATCGACCTCGGGCTCTATCCGCTGGGATCCTGCACCATGAAATACAACCCCAAGGTGCACGAGACACTGGCGCGGCTGCCGGGCTTCGCCGGGGCGCACCCGCAGCTTCCGGAGGAGTTCGCGCAGGGGAGCCTGCGCCTGATGCACGATCTCGAGCGGGCTCTGGTGGCGATCTGCGGCATGGACCGTTTCACGCTGCAGCCGGCCGCCGGCGCGCAGGGGGAGCAGACCGGCATCATGATGGCCCGCGCCTACCACCGTGAACGCGGCGATCCCCGCCAGGTGGTCCTGATCCCCGACTCGGCGCACGGCACCAACCCGGCAAGCGCCGTCCTCTCGGGCTACCGGGTCGAGCAGATCGCCTCCGACGCGCGGGGCTGCGTCGACCTCGAGGCGCTGCGGCGCCGCATGAGTGAAGACGTCGCGGTCCTGATGCTGACCAACCCGAACACGCTCGGCGTGTTCGAGTCGGAGATCGAGGCGATCGCCCGGGTCGTGCACGCCAAGGGGGGTCTCCTCTACATGGACGGCGCCAACCTGAACGCCTTCGTCGGCGTGGCGCGCCCCGGGGACATGGGAGTCGACGTGCACCATCTCAACCTGCACAAGACGTTCTCGACGCCGCACGGGGGCGGGGGACCCGGGGCCGGCCCGGTCGGCGTCAAGAAGCACCTCGAGCCGTATCTGCCGGTGCCGACGGTCGAGAAGGAGGGGGAGCGCTACCGCCTGCGCCACGATCGGCCTCAGAGCATCGGGCGCGTGCGCTCGTTCTTCGGCAACTTCGGGATGCACCTGCGCGCCTTCGCCTACATCCTGGCCCTGGGGCCCGCGGGTCTCCGGCGCATGGCCGAGACCGCCGTCCTCAACGCCAACTATCTCCGCAGGAAGCTCGAGCCGATCTACCACCTGCCGTACGACGCGCCGTCGCTTCACGAGGTCGTCTTCTCCGATCGCCACCTGGAGTCGGCCGGCGTGCACACGCTCGACATCGCCAAGCGGTTGATGGATTACGGCTTCCACCCGATGACGATCTACTTCCCGCTGATCGTCAAGGGGGCGATGATGATCGAGCCGACCGAGAGCGAGAGCCGCGAGGAGCTGGACGCCTTCATCGCCGCCATGCGCCGCATCGACGAGGAGGCGCGCCGCGATCCCGACATGGTGCGCACCGCCCCGCACACCACTCCCGTCCGCCGCCTGGACGAGGTCGGCGCCGCCCGCCACCCGGTGCTGCGCTGGACCGCGCCGGCCGGCGGCCGGCGCGCCTGATCAGTTCAGTTCCACGCCTTCGGGGGTGCGGGTGATCTTCATGTCGGCGAAACAGCGCATCTGGCAGCCGAGGGCTTCGACCTCGTTGCCGGTCTTGCGGGAGATGTAGCGGAAGGCGCAGTTGCGGCAGTCGCCGTTCCAGCAGTATTTGCTGTAGGCCAGGTCGAGGTTCATGTACTGCAGGATGCGCAGGAGGGTATTGTTCTCCGGCACATCGTAGCGTTTGCCGTTGATGACAATCGGGATCAGCTTTTCGTAGGGCTCCAAAACCGCCGATTCCATGCGCACCCCGAGCGGAAAGGCTCCTGCAACGAATCTAGGGTGCCCGCGCGGGAACGGCAAGCGCTGCGGCTGACGGCGCGGAGCGGCCTCAGAGGGCGCCGTCCGGCGGACCAGACAGCAGGCCGAAGCGCCGCAGATGCGGGTACAGCCGTTCCATAGGAAGACCGATCACGTTGGTGTAACTCCCCTCGATCGCCTGCACGAAAAGGGCGCCGATACCCTGCAGGGCATAGGCGCCGGCCTTGTCCAGGCCCTCCCCGGTGGCGGCGTACCAGGCGACCTCCTCCTCCGACATCGGCGCGAAGCGGACGCGCGAGCAGGCCCGGCCCACGTCGATCGTCTCCTCCGGGACGGCGCGCACGGCGAAGGCCGTGATCACCTCGTGCTCCCGCCCGGCGAGCAGGCGCAGCATCCGGCGCGCCTCCTCGAGGTCGCGCGGCTTGCCGAGGATCAGGGCGTCGATGGCGACCACGGTGTCGGCGGCGATCGCCAGACAGGGGGAGGGGAGCGGCCGCGCCGCGGTCGCCTTGGCGCGCGCCAGGCGCTCCGCCAGGTCTCCCGGCCCCTCGCCGTTGCGGGGTGTCTCGTCCAGCTCCGCGTGGCGCACCTCGAAGGTCAGGCCCAGCAGGCGCAGCAGATCGGCGCGGCGTGGAGAGGCCGAGGCGAGGATCAGCGGGCGTGGCGGCATCGGGGGTGGCCGGCTCAGAGGCGGCGGAGGACGAGCACGAGCCCCAGAACCGCGCCCGTGGCGCCGAGGACGCTCAACCGCACGGTGGCGCCGAGCGTGAGCTGCACCACGCGCAGGTCGAGGTCCCACGGGGACGACGTCCCGACCGGCACCGCGGCCGCCAGGAAGTGGCCGAAGGTCGAGGTGGGAAAGACCTTGCCGATGAGGTCGCCGAGGGCCGTGCCGGACATCGCGGCCAGGAGCACGATGATCACCAGGTGCCAGAACTGCAGACCGCCGCGCGCCATCCTCAGAACCCCACCCGCTTGCCGGCCTCGTCGACGCCGGCGATCTCGCCGTAGGTCTTCTCGTACTGCTCGATGTTCTGCGCCAGGGCGCGGCAGAGCTGCTTGGCGACCAGCGGCGTGCTGAGCACGCGGGTGAGAATCTTCACCTCCGGGCGCCCGGGCACGATGCGTCCGAGGTCCATGAAGAACTCC
>DASTNM010000461.1:0-2077 GCA_035762745.1 Candidatus Polarisedimenticolia bacterium | reverse complement strand
CCCCCGGCCTCGAGCACGATGTAGCCGAGGCGCTCCAGGATCTCGCGCACCAGGCCGCGCAGCACCGGCTCGTCCTCGACCACGAGGATGGTCTCGCGGCCACGGGGCAGGTCGGTCCGCTCGCCCCGCCGGATCGCCGGGGCCGCGGCTTCCTCCTCGACGCGCGGCAGGAAGACCTTGAAGGTCGTGCCGCGGCCGATCTCGCTGTGGACCCAGACGCTGCCGCCGCTCTGCTTGACGATGCCGTACACCGTCGCCAGGCCCATTCCCGTCCCCTTCGCCGGCTCCTTGGTGGTGAAGAACGGCTCGAAGATGTGGGCCTGCACCTCGGCGCTCATGCCGGGGCCGGTGTCGCTCACCGACAGCATGACGTGCGGGCCGGGCCGGGCGCCGATGTGCTGGCGCACGAAGGCCTCGTCGAGCTGGACGTCCCTGGTCTCAATTGTCAGGTGGCCGCCCTGCGGCATGGCGTCGCGGGCGTTGATGACGAGGTTCATGATCACCTGCTCCACCTGGCCCGGGTCGGCCTTGACGCGTCCGAGCCTGTCGCCGGGAATCGTGCGCAGCACGATCGGCTCGCCGATCAGCCGGCGCAGCATCGCGTGCATCTCGCCCACGACCTCGTTCAGATCGAGGACCACCGGCTGCAGGACCTGCTTGCGGCTGAATGCCAGGAGCTGGCGGGTCATCGACGCGGCGCGCTCCCCCGCCTTCTTGATCTCCTCGACCTCCCGCTGCAGCGCCGGCTGCCCGCCGAGACGACTCTGCAGCAGATCGCAGTAACCGCCGATGACGGTCAGGAGGTTGCTGAAGTCGTGCGCCACGCCCCCCGCGAGCAGCCCGATCGCCTCCATCTTCTGCGCCTGCCGCAGCTGTGATTCGAGTCGCAGGCGGTGGCTGATGTCGAAGGCGTAGCCGAAGACCATCTGGCTCGGTATGACAGGGATGAACGACCAGGTCAGCGTCACGTCCCGGAACGTCGTCTCGACGCCCAGGCGCTTCTCGCCGGTGGCCAGGCAGCCGCGCACCAGGGCCGGCGTGTCCGGCGGAAGCAGCGCCGCGGGGCCGTCCAGCCCCAGCGTCTCGGACAGGCTTTCGGCGGCGGCGTTGTGGAAGGTCGCCGTGCCGTCGGGCGCGAATTCGAGGATCGGGTTGGGGTTCGAGCGCGAGTAGGCGGCCAGCCGCTCGGCCGCCTCCGCGGCCCGCGTCTTCTCGGTGATGTCCTCGATGCTTCCCTCGTAATAGAGGACGCGCCCCTGCCGGTCACGCGCCACCCGGGGTATCGATCGCAACCAGATCGCGGTGCCGTCGACGCGGCGGCCCCGGGCTTCGACCACGTGCGGCTCCCGGTCCCGCTCGATCGTCTCCTGCCAGAGTTCGCGTTCCTCCGGGTTGACCCACAGCTCCCGGGCGTTCATCGCCATGAGCGCCTCCCGGCTCGGGAAGCCCAGGATGCGCGCCAGGGCGGGGTTGGCGTCGAGGAGCCGCCCATCGGGGGTGGAGCGGTAGAGGCCGATGCCGACCCCTTCGAAAAGGGTGCGGTAGCGCGACTCGGCCTCGGCCAGCGCGGCACGCCGGCGGGACCGCTCGAGGGCCAGGTGCACCGCGGCCCGCAGGCGCGGGAGGTGCTTGGACGACTTTAGAACGTAGTCGTCCAGGCCGCTCTTCATCGCCTCGACGGCGATCTCCTCGCTGCCGGTGGCGGTGAACATGACGACGGGAACGAGCGGGTGGCGCTCCTTGACGGTGCGCAGGACGGCCAGGCCGTCGGTCCAGCGGAGCTGGTAGTCGGAGATCACCAGGTCGAAGCCGCCGCGTTCCAGCTCTTTCTGCAGCCCCCCCGCGTCGTAGAGCTGCTCGATCTGCAGTCCGGGGAAGTCGCGCATCAACTCGCGCGACACGAGCGCCCGATCGTCCGGGTTGTCGTCGACCAGAAGCAGCCGCAGCGGGCCGCTCATGGCTCAGATGGCTCCGTCGACATCATCAGTCAGCACGGAATCTTCGTTCATGGTCATCCAGCCGAGGCTCAGCGCCTTGACTCGCTCCTTGAGTGCATCGAAGACGCCCGGCTTCAGGA
>DASTNM010000460.1:0-3341 GCA_035762745.1 Candidatus Polarisedimenticolia bacterium | reverse complement strand
GCGGCGGTCAGGGCATGCCGGCTGGTCCCCGGGACCGTGACCGTTCTCGATAGGGAGTAGGTCGCCAACGTGACGGAATTAGGTCCCGACAGGTCGGCCTCGTCCCAGAGATCGAAGCGGCCGCCCCCCGGGGCGATGCCGTCGCCGAGGATCTGGATGGACCAGGTCCCGGACCGCGGCGGACGCACCGGGGAGCAGGAGCCGCTGTCCCAGATCTGCACGAAGACCTCGTCGGCGCCGTTGGCCGCGTCGGGGGCGTTGCGGGCGTCGACCTGCACCGCGCCGGACGTGGTGCAGACGATCCCCGAGTCGGTCCCGGTCGAGGCGGCGATGTGCGTCCCTCCCGGGGTGACGACCTCGACCGTCATCTGATCCGACGCGGCGTGCCAGAGGTCGAGCCAGATGAAATCGTTGTCGCTGCCGGTGCGGGCGCTGTAGGACGGCAGTGTGAAGCTGTTGCCCAGGACGGAGCCCGTGGTGAGCGTCCCCTCCCAGTGGATCCGGGAGGCGCCGGAGTTCCCCGCCGCGACCGCCAGCGACGCTCCCGGGTGGCCGGGTCCGACGGCGGCGTCGATCGTCAGCTCGTCCGGATCGCTGCCGTCGTGCGCACCCAGGTTCGTTCCGAGGCTCATGTTGCCGACCCACGGCTTCCCCGCCGCGGCGGCGCTCCTCTGGATGAACTGCACCGCCGCGGTCAGGTCGCAGGCGGCGCAGAAGATCCCCGAGGCGTTGAACACCCGCACCGCGATCAGGTCGGCTTCGGGTGCCACACCGGCGAAGGTTCCGGCAGGTACGCCGAGACCCGTCTGCAGTCCGTTCCCCGCGGCGCTCCCGGCGACGTGCGAGCCGTGGCCGTGCCCGTCGGCGGTCGCCAGGCCGCCGCCGGAAGCCAGCGCGGCGTCGATGTCGGCCCGGCCGTAGAAGGCCCCGAACGAGAAGCCGTCGGGGGGCGGGTGCAGCGGGTCGGACAGTGTCTGGTCCCAGAGGCCGAGGAGGCGCGTCGTGCCGTCGGCGTTCCGGAAATCGAGATTGGTCCAGTCGATGCCGGTGTCGACGACGGCGACGATCACCCCCGCCCCGCGCGTGCCGAAGGTGGCGCTCGCCTCGTCCGAGGCGACCTGTCCCGGTCCGGTGCTGATCTCGTTCTGCGTGCGGTAGCCGTGCGCCGCCTTGAGCCAGACGACCTCCTGCAGGCGCGCCAGTCCTTCGAGGGCGGCGGCCGGGACCCGCAGCGAGGCGATCGCCCCGACGCGGCCCCTGACCTCGACCCCGATCGCGGCGAGCCGCTGCACCAGCGCCGTCTCTCCGCCGGCCGGGTTCACCCCGGTCTCCCCGACCCGGGCCGTCTCGAGGCGCCCCTTGACGAAGAGGACCGGCCCGGCGTCCCCGCTCTCGGCGAGAACGAACGACGGCAGCGAGCGGCGGGCGGCGACCGAGCCGGGCGGTATCGCCCCGTCGAAGCGCCCGTCGCGCCAGGAGCTCCCGAGCGCCATGCGACGCAGGAAGGGATCGAGCTTGCGGATCCACGAGTCGCCGGCCGCCTCCGGCGCCCTCGAAGCGGGTGGCGCGGCATGGATCGACGGAACGGGACCCGCTGTCGCCAGCGCCAGCCAGGCGCACAGCCAGATAGCACGGAAGCGGCGCGGTCCGCGGGTTGTCATGGATCGGGAAGAGTACGGCGAGAGGGGCCTCTGGGCAATCGGGGACTTTACTGGATTGCGGCGGGGAACGATCCCCGGAGATCAGAAGTCGAAGCGGCCGCCGACCGTCAGCGCCTGGATCGGGTTGGCGATGTTCCCCGTCGTGTAGTGGAAGATCGCCTCGCCGCGTATCGCGAAGTGTCGCACGATCTGCACGTCCATCCCGAACCCCCAGTTGAGCCCCAACTCTACGTTCTGCTCGTTCGTCACCCGGTCGGTCAACCTCAGGCTGTAGAGGCCGAGGCCGGCGGTGATGTAGGGGTGGACCACCGCGAAGCGCGGTGTGAAGACGATGTTGCCGGTCACGAACATCGCGTCCGCGTCACGCGGGCCGGCCGCCGGGGAGATGTCCTTGCGCCCGGCGATGGTCAAGAACCCGGCGCTGGCGCGGTAGGCGGCGGAGCCGGTCCTCTGGTACTCGACGGAGAAGCTGACCGTCTGATCGGAGCTGTAGGCGTTGTCGCTGCGCGCGTTGGAGAGGCCGATGTTGGTGGTGAAGGCGTAGTCGCCCGGCTGGTTGATCGCGGCGGCTGGCGCGATGCCGAGAATCAGCGCGAGCAGAGCCATGGGGACGACAGTCAACGACTGCCTCATCGCGACTCCTCTGCGGCGCTCATGCGCCGCCTGTCATCCCCACACCGACGACCATGCTAACAGAAACCGACCGCCTTGCGGGAGGATCGTTGGCTCGCCGCTGCATCCCGAGAATGACCGTCGTGCGGGCATTACGAAGGACCCCACTCGTCGAGCGGTTGATTTCCAATCGCTCGACGCCAGGCATCGCCAGGAAGCCTTGTGACTCATGGACGATCGACAACCACCTGCCGGAACTCGTTGATGGGTGTGATTTGTGGAGTTCTGCACAGCATCTTGGGTCTCTTGATCGCCCGCCTCACCAGATGTAGATCTTTTCGTCAAGCGCTCGCCCCTGCCGTTCTATCTTCCTGGATATTGGGTGTTTACCCGCCTCGTTTGGAACAAGGGCCAGCCACTTTCTGCTTGACAGCCGGAAATGTGATCCATATATTCGCGCAGTGGTCAGAAGTGGAGTAAAGTGGTCTGAATAGTCACATACATCTTTTAACCAAGTAGAAAATCTCAGATCGAATAGTTGGGATTCTGAACCAGGAGTCTTCGCGTCGTTCCGCTCGCCCCTGAACCGATCGCGGGGAAGCAACACCCGAGCCGGGCGCCGCCGCCGAGGTGGGAACGGTGTTGAGGGGGAGCAGCCGGGCACGCGTGGACGACAAGGGGCGCGTCAAGATCCCCACCATCTTCCGCAGCTACATCGAGGAGAAGTACGGGCGGGAGTGCTTCGTCACCTCCGACACCGGGGACTTCGTCAAGGTCTATCCGATGCCGGTCTGGGTGGAGATCGAGAAGAAGATGATGGCCCAGCCCTCGATGCATCCCGCCGTCGCCCGCTTCCGCGATTACGTCAACTACTACGGCCAGGGTGCCACGATCGACGACCAGGGGCGCCTCCTGATTCACCCGGACCTGCGTCTGAGCAGCGGCATCGATGGAGACGTCAGGGTCATAGGCAGCCAGACCTGCCTCGACATCTGGAACCGCGAGCGGTTCGAGGCGAAGCTCAAGGCGAATCCCGTGAGCGAAGAAGACCGCCAGATCCTCGCGACG
>DASTNM010000459.1:0-2489 GCA_035762745.1 Candidatus Polarisedimenticolia bacterium | reverse complement strand
CGCGCTTTGGGTTCAAACTGCGGCACGTGCGGCTCAGTGACTGCGGGCGCCACGAGCGGCTGCTGATGGTGCTGGCGCTGGGGTGGATCTGCTGGGAGACCTACGCACGACGCTTGGCGAGCAGCGTGCGACTGCTGCGACCGGCGATGGTGCCGGCATGAGGGGGCCGCCGGGCTGGAGCGCCGCGTCCTGCGGTCGACGGGCCCTGCGAGACCGAGCGACCGGGCCCCGCCGCGCGCGTCTCAGCGCGGTGGGGGGAGCGAGGCGAGCCGAGGGGAGGTTCGCCCAGTGGTCCGGACCCGTGCCCGGCGACTGCAGGGCGTGACGCTCCAAACTGGGGATGCCTCAGCCCGCGACCCGCTTGACCCCGCCGCGGCATTCCCTATATAGAAGACACGATGTCGCACATCCTGCAGGTCCTCCTGTTTCTCTCCCTCCTCACCTTGATCTCCAAGGGGGCGGGTTACCTGAGCACGCGCTGGGGCCAGCCGGCGGTCTTCGGGGAGATTCTTGCCGGCCTCCTGCTCGGGCCGAGTCTCCTGGACGTCCTGGGCTGGGGGATGTTCGCCCACCACGCGGAAGGGTTCGTCGCCCATCCCGATCTGTCCTCCGTGGTGCAGGACCTGGCCGAGATCGGTGTCGTGCTCCTGATGTTCGTCGCCGGCATGGAGACGGACCTGGAGGAGATGCGCCGGGTCGGGAAGGTCGCCTTCTGGGCGGCTTTGGGCGGGGTCCTCCTGCCGCTCGGTGGCGGCGCTTTTGTGGCCCGCCTGTTCGGCTACGGCTGGAGCGAGGGGTTCTTCGTGGGGGCGGTCCTGACCGCGACCAGTGTGAGCATCTCGGCGCAGACGTTGATGGAGCTGAAGAGCCTGCGATCGAAGGAGGGCAGCACCATCCTCGGGGCGGCCGTCATCGACGATGTCATGGGGATCATCATCCTGTCCCTGGTGGTGGCGTTCAGCGCCGTCGGGGTGGCGAGCGGAGGGGCGGCGTCGACCACCGGCGTCGGGGACTCGGCGGGCGGCGCCATCGCGTGGACCTGCCTGCGGATGACGCTCTTCTTCGTTCTCTCCTGGATGATGGGCCGCTCGTTCCTGGAGAAGGCCGTGACGGCGGCGGCGCGGCTGCCGATCAGCGAGCCGCTGATGGCGCTCGTGGTCGCCGTCGCCTTCCTCTACTCCTGGGGAGCGGAGTACCTGGGAGGCGTGGCGGCGATCACCGGCTCGTACATCGCCGGGGTGCTCTTCGCCCGGACCTCCGCCCGGGATCGGATCATGCACGGCATCCGCCCGCTGACCTACTCATTTTTCGTGCCGGTCTTCTTCATCAACATCGGCCTGCGAGCGGACGTGACACAGCTCGGGGGGCGCCTGCCGCTGACGATCCTGATTCTCGTGGTGGCGGTTCTGGGGAAGGTGATCGGCTGCGGGACGTTCGCCTGGATGGCCGGCTTCACGCCCCGGGAGTCCTACCGGGTCGGGGTCGGGATGATCTCCCGCGGAGAGGTGGGACTGATCGTCGCCGGATACGGCCTGGCGCACGGGATCATCGCCAACGACATCTTCTCGGCGATGATCCTGATGGTGCTTTTGACCACGATGATCACGCCGATCTGGCTGCGCTACGCCTTCCCCGGCGGTCTGGAAAAAGACGCTGCCACCCCGGTCTTCGAGTCGGTGGCGCACCTCGAGCAGGACTGAGATACGCTGCCGGGTTCCGCGACCTCACCTCCGAGACGGCTTTCCGGACGTTCCCTGGAGCAGGCTGACGATCTCAGGCTCCAGCTCCTGCAGCGTCTGGGCGGTCGCCGCAACCCGTCCCTCCCGATCGATGAGAAATGAGTAAGGGATGCCGACCGATCCGACGCCAAAGAGCCGGGCGATCGGACCGTGCCACCCGCCGTCGAGGATCTGGCGCCCCGGAAGGTGAAGGTTGTAGACGAACGCCTCGTAGGCCCGGCGATCGCCGTCGAGGCTGACGCCGATGATCGCCAGTTGGTCGCCGTAGGTCGTGACGAAGCGGCGCAGCGGGATCGCCTGGTCGCGGCAGGGAGGGCACCAGCTCGCCCAGAAGTCGATCACCACCGCTCGGCCGCGCAGGTCTGCGAGGGAGACCTCTTCCCCTTTCAGGCCGGTCCCCGTGAAGAGAGGCGCCAGACTTCCCACCTCGGGCGTCCGAGGCGCGCCCCCGGCCCCGGGGGCATCCGGCGCGGGACGCAGGGGGAGGTTCACGCCGAGGCTCCCAACGCCGCGGCCGAGAATCATCCGGGCCTCGGTCGCGCCCGGGATCTGAAAGAGTTCCAGAGCCTTTTCGGGCGTGATGGGATCGAGATCGATCAGGTTGTGGTCGTTGACGACGAGTAGAACGTCCCCGGGGAGGACACCGGCCGCCGCGGCAGGCGATCCCTCGGCCACGGCGGTGATCACCACGCGGTCCGACCGCAGTGCGAGGGTCATTCCTGCGAGCCTGGTCGAATGGATGGGATGCTT
>DASTNM010000458.1:0-2877 GCA_035762745.1 Candidatus Polarisedimenticolia bacterium | reverse complement strand
CCAGTTGAATGGGGTCCGGGATGTCGCCGGCTTGTGTATGCCGGTTAAAGATCGGTCATGAACGGCCGACTCTTGCGGAGGTAAGGGAGGGTCACCCGGGAGTAGCCGCGGCGGAGACGAACGGTTCGCTTCTGCATTGGGGTACCCTCGAAGGCAGGGCGGATGGTAGCAGATCGACCCCGCTCCGGTCAAGACCGGGACCGGCGGCCGGTTGCCGGGACCGCCCATTCGCTCGTCTGTAAGTGATTCTGGCGTAGCGACTTGGGGCACTGGCCATCCGGTTGCGCGTCGGCTCGAATCGAATGATATTAGACGCGCCGGTGCGGGGGTGACCGTGGCTGCCGGCCAGAGGGGCTGATGAGCGACTCCCCGGACCTCTCCGCTCTCATCGCGCGAGCGCTCCGAGAGATGAGCGCCGCCATGAAAGTGATCGCCTTCTACCCATCCCACCATCCCTCCGTGGTCTCGACCCTCGAGAAGATGAAAATCTCATTCCGGGAGGCGCTGGCCGGGCAGGAGTCGCTGCGCCTCGGCGTCTCCGAGTCGTCCTTCATCCTCTCCGGCCAACCGGTCGCCGGGGAGGATCGGCTGCTTTCCGGATTCGCGACCTACCTCAGCCGCCGGGCCGTGGGCGCCCTGGTCTTCCGATCACCTGTCGAGGTCGAGGCGCTGAAGGGGTTCGTGGAGGTGATGGCGATCGATCCGGCGACGCTCCGCGCGCGGGGGGGGCCGGCGCGCTGCCTCGAGGAGCGACGGCTGGGTGGGGTGTCGATCGAGGAGTTCGACCCGGCGGAGGCGCTGCGCTCGGCCCGGACCGGCGCCTCGGGCCCCGGCGATGAGCGCGAGAACCGGCCGGCCGCCTCCTGGAGCGACCTGATGGCCCGGTTCCTGCTCGGGCAGGAGGCGGCGCCTCCCGGCGGCGGGGCAGAGATCATCCGGAAAGTCGCGGTCGAGGCGGGGGCGGCGAGAGAGTTGCTGGCCTCGCTGCAGTCGATGACCGCAGCGGCTTCCGTCGCAGACCGCGGGGTGATCATGCTCGCGGCGCTCAAGCGGGCGGCCTCCGAGGTGGCGCAGGCCGACGCCGGGGCGCTCCCCTCCCTGGCGGAGAACCTGGCGGGAGCGCTGAGCGAGCTGGAGCCCGCGAACCGCCTCGAGGTGCTGAACGCCAGCATCCCGGTCCCGGGAACCGGGTTCGACCTGGGGCGCGAGATCCGCGCCCGCATCCCGCCCGACCGGCTGGGGGAGATGATCGTCTCTCTGGTCCGCTCGCAGGGGAAGCTGACACCGCGCCTGACCTCGGTCGTCCGCAAGGTGCTGATCGACACCGGCGGGGCGGAGCGGAACCGGGAGGGGATCCTGGCGGCGGTCCAGGCGGCGAAGGGCCCCGGGGAGGACCCGCTCGAGGATGTCTGGTCCTCGATCGAGAGCCTGCTGGAGGAGTCGGAGGACCAATGGCTGGCGCGGGAGTACAAGGGGCTCCTGGAGTTCCTGGGCGACACGCCGCCGACCCTCGACGAGGCGCTGCGGCAGGAGCTGGCGGACCTCCCCGGCTTCATGGAGTCGCTGAGCGAGGAGGGGATCAGACGACAGGCCTGGCTGCTGTTCGCCGACCTGCTCGAGATCGAGACGGTGCCGGCCCGCCAGTGGGTGGCCCTCGACCAGATCGAGAAACGTGCCGCGAGGATGCGCCCCGCCTGGTTCCTGCACGCCGGCGAGGTGGCGGGCACGGTCCGGTCCCTCCTGGAGCGGCGGCCGGGGCCGGAGCCGCACGTTCGCGAGGCCGGCGTCAAGGCGCTGCAGGCGGTCGCCGCGAACCTGACGGGCAGCTACCGCCAGCACTTCCACGCCACCACCCCCCCTCAGCGGGAGGCGCTGGTGAAATCCTTCGACGCCCTGGGGCCCTACGCCCTCGACCCGCTGCTCGCCGGGCTGGAGCATGAGCAGGACTGGGAGATTCGTAGGACGTTTCTGACGTTCCTGGCGGCGCGCGGGAAGGAGGCGGTGCCGCTCCTGGTGCGGCGGCTGTCCGACCGCTCCTGGTACCTGGTGCGCAACCTCCTCCTGGTGCTGGGGGAAATCGCCGATCCCTCGACCGTGCCGGCGATTGCCACGGCGCTCAAGCACCCGGAGCCCCGGGTGCGGCGCGACGCCGTGGCCGCCCTGGAGAAGATCGGCGGAGCGCGCGCCTTCACGCTGGTGCGGGAATGCCTGGGCGACCCGGAGGTGGCCGAGGTGGCGACGCGCTGCCTCGCCGTCATCGACCGGCCCAGAACGGTCGCCGCCTTCCTGGAGATGACCGGACCGCTCGACCTCCTGGGGAGGGGGAACGCCCGGCTGCGCGAGGCGATCAACGCCCTCGGGGCGCTGGGCGCCTCCGAGTCGGTCCCGCGCCTCCAGGAGATCCTGATGCGCGGTCTCTGGTTCCCTCCCTCCGCGGGGGACGGCGTCCGGATTGCCGCGGCGCGCGCCCTGGAGAAGATCGGCACGGCCGCCGCCTTGCGCGCGGTGGCCCGGGGGGCCCGGGTCTGGCGCAGCCCGGTCCGCGCCACGTGCTCTGAAATCGTCGGCGGGCGGGCGGTGTCGGCCGACCTCGACAACCCGAACTGAGAAGAAGGACGGAGAGCCGGTCATGTCGCACTCGGATCATCCACACCGGCACGATGGGGAGCACGGAGTCGGGCCGGGGCATGGAGCCGGGCCGGAGCACGGGGCCGCCCCGGAGCACGCGGCCTCCCCGGAGCACGGGGCCGCCTCGGGGCACGGAGCCGCGCCCGATCCGCGCCTCGCCGCGCTGTCGGCCGGGGCGCTGCGGGCGCTGATGGCGGCGATCGGCCAGCGGCGCATGTATCCGCCGCAGCATCCGATCGCGGCGCGCGC
>DASTNM010000457.1:0-5136 GCA_035762745.1 Candidatus Polarisedimenticolia bacterium | reverse complement strand
TTCTTGAGGGTGATGTCCTGCTTGTCGCCCAGGGGGATGATCCCCTGCTGGCGCGCGTACGCCTGCAGCTCCTTCTCCTTGGCGTCGATCGCCTCCTGCAGGTTGGCGATCTGGTGCGCCAGCGACGTGGTGGCGCGCGTCGTCGTGTTGTACTGCACCTCGGAGTTGAAGGCGATGTAGGTCTCGGCGACGCGGTTCGCCACGCGCGCCGCCAGGGCGGGGTCGTGCGACGGGAAGGCGATGTCGACCAGACGGCTATTGCGCACCGGCGTCACCTTGAGCCGCTTGAGGAAGCGGTCGATGCGCTTGCCCTCCAGGGCGGGGCCCTCGACCCCCGCGAGGCGGAACTCCTCCTGCTTCGCCAGGCCGAGCGAGACGATGACCTCCCCCGCCACCCGCCGGCTCTGGATCAGCCCGTACTGCGTCTGGTAGAAGTCGTTGCGCGGATCGGGAACGCTCGCCATCACCTCCTGGAACGGCAGGATGTTCGGGGTGTTCTGCTCGATCTGCAGGCGGGTCGTGGCGGTGTAGATCGGCCGCGTCAGGAGCGACCCGAGGGCGACCGTCGTGACCAGGACCGAAAGCGAGGTGTAGACGACCCAGCGGCGCTTGACGAGGATGCGCCAGTAGTCCAGGAGGTGCAGCTCCTTCTCCTGCGAACCGATCATCGGCCTCTCTCCGGGTGGCTCATTCTCAGAAGAAGGTCTCGGGCACCACGATGACGTCCCCTTCCTGCAGCAGGGGGTCGGGATCCCTGCCCTGGCGGATCCGCTTGAGGCTCATCTTCAGCTCGCTCTGCGTCCCGTCGGCCCCGCGCCTGAGGACCTGGATCGCCTTGAGGTTGGCCCGCTCGGTCGTCCCCCCGGCCTTGGCGATAGCCTGCAGGAGCGTGATCGGCCGGTTGGCCAGCTCCTCGAGGCGGCCCGGGGTCTTCACCGCGCCGTCGACGTAGATGTAGATCGGCCGGTCGAGCGGCACGCTGATCACGTCGCCCGGTTCGATCGGCAGGTTCAGGGCCGGGTCGCGGTTCACCAGAAGGTCGTTGACCTTGACGGCGATCTTCTCGCTCGCCCCGTCGGGCGCGGCACGTATGACGTAGAGCTCGGCGCCGGCCTCCTTGACGAGGCCGCCCGCCTCCGACAGGACCTGCAGGAGGGTGCGCGGCCCGAGCATGGCGTAGACCCCAGGCTTGCCGACCGCGCCGATGACCGACACCTTCTTGCTGCCGTACTCGCGCACGAAGACCGAGACCTGGGGATCCTGCAGGTAGCGCTTCGTCAGCGCCTCGCGCAGGCGCGACTCGAGCTGCATCGAGGTCAGCCCGCGCACCTCCATCTCGCCGAGGAGGGGCAGGGAGATCGTCCCCTTCTCGGAGACGCGCACCGTGCGGTTCAGCTCGGGGATCTCGAAGACGCTGATCTCGAGCAGGTCCTCGGGACCGACCGGATGATCCGCCGATGCCGCCGCGGCCGCCAGGCCCGCGCCGACCGCAGACTCGGGAGCGGCCGTGTCGACGTCGCGCTCGATCGTCGTCGGCACCGTCCCCCGGGCGCCCGCCGGGTGATCCGCCTCGGCCGCGCCGGCCGCCGACCACGCCACGCCCGCCAGGGCGGCGATGAGGACCGCCATGCTCAGCGTCGCGAACGCGGGGCGGGCGAGGCGCAGCGTCCCTCCGGCCGAAGACCCGATCTGTCGCGTGACCGTCATGCGCTCCCCGCTCAGAAGTTGTAGTTCGTGCCGATCATGTAGGCATTGCGCGCCCGGTCGAGGGCGTCGTCGGTCGAGTCGCGCGTCAGGTGGTAGGCGTTGGCGCTGATCGACATCTCCGGGTTGACGCGGTAGCGCACGGAGATCTGCCGCGTCGTCAGTCGGTCGTCGCGGATGCCGGGAAGACCGCCGATGAGGACCGCGACCGGGTAGTGGTTCAGCCCGCGACCGTACCCGATCTCGCCGCTCAGCCGGCGGGAGAAGAACTGCTCGTAGGCGGCCGACCAGGAGGTGCCGACGTAATAGAGGTTGTCCGCCAGGATCGAGAAGACCAGCTCGCGCGCGAAGAGGGCCTTGAGACGCGCCCGCTGGCCGAGGCGCGCACTGAGACGCCCATCGCCGATCGTCCCCGAGTAGTCGCTCCCGGGTCGATCCGGGGCGCGCAGGGAGGTCCGGCCGATCCGGATCTCCCCCTGGATCGAGGCGGAGGGGTCGAAGCGCAGGCCCGGCAGGATCGAGCGCTCGTGCGCGTCACGCCCTTCGCTCGGGTCGTCGAAGGTCACGTTCGCGACCGTGCCTTCCAGGACCAGGATGGTCTTCGGCCGGACCTTCAGCTCGCCGGCGACCGAAAGGCGGTCCTCGTTGCGGTTCAGCCTCTGTGCCGCCAGGTCCGACAGCGGGTCGCCGGCCGAGTAGTCGATCGCCTGCCGTCGCAGCGCCGCCCGCACTCCGAGCCGCCCGCTGCCGACGGTGCGCAGCGCCGCCGTAATCGTGTTGTCGGTCCGGCGCAGCCGCTGGTCGATCTCGCTCCCGGGCCGCTCGCGCACCGAGGCGTACTGATCCTCGAGCGACAGGTCGAGGCGGCGCGCCAGGTAGACGCCGCGCGCCCGCGCGAAGCCGTTCCAGTGGTTCAGATCCTCGTTGCGGGCGAAGCCGACGTAGTCGAGCTCCTGCGACAGACGCAGGCCGCCGCGGGCGCCCGCCAGGAGGAGCGCCTCGAGACCGGCGCCCAGGGTCGCCGTCGTGTCGGAGGCGCGCTTTTGGGCGTCGAAGCGGACGTTGTCGTCGTAGCCGGCGTCCTTCAGGGCGAGAAACGGGCGCAGGTGGAACGGGCCGAGGAGGCGGGTGTTCTCGGTGCTGAGATCGGGGTCGGGTGGCGGCGTGGCGGCTCGCGCCGCAGGGGGCGCGGCAAATCCGGCCAGAACCCCGGCGAGCAGCAGGAGAGCGGGGGCGCTCACCCTGCGGGGGGCCGATGGCCGGCCGGCGAAGCCCCACCCTCCCGGCCGCCGGGTCTTCCCGTGGGATGGATTCATCTCGTCAGGAGCCGTTCCTGCGGCGCCCGCCTACGGGGACGAGGGGCTCGCGTTGTTGTCGTTCTTGTTGGCGATGGCCACCGCCGCCCCGGCCCCGAGGACCGTGATCAACACGATCCCGCCGGGGCTGCTCCAGAAGCTCCTCGGCGCGGACGCCAATGCCGTGTCGTTCCCCTTGAATGAGCCGATCACGGTGGCGCTGCCGCGCGGCGCCTTCATCCCCGCGACGTTGCGGTTGGCGGGGCGGCTCGGCTGCACGGCGTAGGAGAGGGAGATCGATTCGCCGCGATCGAGATCGATGAGGTTGTCGGCGACGAACACGCCGCCCGACGACTCGACCACGAGGTCGTAGGTCCCCGCGGGAAGACCGCTGATCTCGTAGGCCCCGTTGTCGCCCGTGACGTTGCTCGGGTACTGCTTGCCGGTCCTGACGTTGATCGCCGTCACCTTGCCGCCGGCCAGCTTCTCCTTGCCGTCCGGCTGGTAGAGGTCACCGCGGATCGCGGCGTGGCCCGCCTCCTGCGCCAGCGCCGCCGTCGCGAGGCCGGGCCCGCAGGCCAGGCAGAGCACCAGAGCCAGCGCCGCGGAGCGGCGGAATGGAGCGAACCGGAAGGTCGCCATCGGGTCACCCTCCTGCGAGGCCGCGCGCCCATCGGCCCCGGGAGGCCGCGCGCTGGCCGGCAGCGGTCATCTTGGCTTTCCTGGTATTGCCGACACCAAAGGCGCCCGCGAGTTTAGGCAAGCCTCTCCGGGGCGTCAAGTGGCCGCAAAGTCTTGCGGGGGCTGTGTTCCAGGGGATTGAGACGTGAAAGGTTTACCGGGAGCCTGTTTGCCGGGAGGTCGGGCTACGACTTCATCAGGGCGCCGACCAGGAGGAGGGCCCAGACCGTGCGACAGACCTCGAAATCAGTCAGCTTCGATCCCTCGCACATCTCCCCGAGAGAGGTCGGCGTGTCGCACAACTTGATGAGATCTTTCTCCTCCGGTTGGAGCGAGAGGTCGCGGGCGATCCGGTCGGCCTCGCGCGTCGAGCGGTACTCCGTGTTGAGCCCCCCGACCTGCTCGTAGATCCTCACCCATGAGGTGATCCGGCGCACCCCCTCGATCACCATGAGGTCGCCCGGAAGGCTGATGGTCACCGGCTCGGTGCCGGCCTCCTTCTCCGCGAACGAGTACGATCCGCGCCACCACTGGAAGAGCGACAGGACGATGTCCCGCACCTGCACCTTGACCCACTTGTCCACTTCGGCCTGGCTGATCATCTTCCGGCCGACCAGCACCTCGCCCAGCCGGTCCTTGGTGGCGATCGACACCTCGAGCGCCTTGAGAAGGTTCGCCAGCGACACGACGCCCGCCTTGAGGAGGAACTGGATCAACCGATCCTCGCGGTCGGTGGAGGAGGCGAACAGGACCCGGCCGGAGGAGAACTCGACCGACTTGCGCACCTCGCGGTCGGTCACGATGAGCAGGCCGCTCGCCTTCGTGGCGGAGAAGTCGTGGAACAGGCGCGGGATGGTTTCGGCGTGGATCTCCCCCTGGAGTGGCGTGGTCTCGGGAGTCGTCCGCTTCGCCGCCTGGCTGCTCATTCTACGAAAATGTAGTGTCCCACCCGGTACCTGTCAAACGCCGGGGGCGCCTATTCGAGGGACTTGAGCATGCGGGCCGCCGCCGCGGCCGCCGAGAGGCCGTCGCCCGAGTCGAGGGTGCTGGCGGAGGCCGCGGCGGCCGCTTCGAAGGCGGCGTGCGCCGCTCCGGGGTCCCCGCGCCGCAGGGCGCAGAGCCCGCGGTAATATTGGACGGTGCCGTCCGAGATCCCGGTCCCGGCGGCGAGCGTGGCCCGGCCGAACCCCTCTGCCTGCGCCTTGTCGTAGGCGCGGAAATGCATGAAGGCGACGCCGAGGTTGAGAAGGGCGACGCCCCGCTCGGTGTCGTCCGAGGCGGCGCGCGAGCGCAGGCGGAACTCGGCGAGGGCGCGGTTGTAGAGCAGGGTCGGATCGCTCAGGGGAACGACGACGGGGCTCTCGCCGGGAGTCAGGCGGACGGTCCTCGGGCCCGAGGCGTCGTCGACCGCCAGGACGACCGCCGCCTTCAGGCCGCCCGGCCGATCCATCTCGGC
>DASTNM010000456.1:0-2614 GCA_035762745.1 Candidatus Polarisedimenticolia bacterium | reverse complement strand
CTCCCGCGTCATGGCGCGCCGCACCACGCGCTCGCCGGTGGCCGGGTTGGTCACCTCGAGGAGCGCCGCGGCGATCTGGCGGCACAGCGACTCGCGCCCCGGGGATCCGGCCGCGCCGCCGCCGGGCAGTCGCAGGTAGATGCCGTTGCTGCCCGGGGTGAGGGTGTAGGCGTGCGTGCGCTCCCAGTTGAACAGGAAGGCGGGGGTCTTCATCCCTTCGGTGTTGAGCATCCCCTCCTCGGCGAGCGGCACGCCGTCGCGCCATTCCAGATGCCCTTGCTGGCCGAGCCAGGTGTTGACGTAGAAGATCTCGTCCGAGGGGCCGAAGCCGTGGTCCGAGGCGAGGACGACGCGCGTCTCGGGACCGGCGATCTCCAGCAGGCGCGCGATCAGATCGTCGAGCCGGCGGAAATAGTCGAGGCAGAGGTCGCGCACGCGCCGCTCCCACGGCTCGGCGGTGGAGGCCGGGAAGAGCCGGTCGTCGAGGAAGCGCCAGCAGATGTGCTGCAGCTTGTCGACCCCGTCGAAGACCACCGCCGCCAGGTCCCACGGCTCGCTCTCCATCAGGTGGTGCATCACCCCGAACCACTGCTGCTCGCGCCGGATGTGGAAACGGACCCACTCCTCGTAGCGCTCCCGCGCCAGCACCTGCACCGAGCGCCGCTCCTCCTCGAAGTCGACGGTGATCTCCTGCAGGTTGAGATCCGGAAGGGCGCGCAAACGGTCGTACAGGCCGGGCGGGTACATCGCCTGGCGCAGGTGCCGTTGCGGCACGAATCCGGGGATCAGGAAACCCTCCAGTGGCCGCGGCGGGAACATGACCGGAAAGTTGAGCCCGATGCTCCGGCGCCCCTGCTCGGTCAGGATCGACCAGAGGGTTCGGCAGCGGATGTCGCTCGAAGTGGCCAGGCGAAACTGCGGGTGGTAGCCGAGCTCTTCGACCCGCACGAAGTCGAAGATGCCGTGGTGGCCGGGGCTGCGTCCGGTGAGCAGGGAGGTCCAGGCGGCGGGGGTCAGCGGGTTGGGCGTCGACAGGAGATCGGCCCGCACACCGCGACGGCAAAGCGCCCGCAGCTCGGGCATGACGCCCGAATCCATCAGGCGGTCGAGGACCGTGAAGGTGGCCCCGTCGAGCCCGATGAGGAGCGTCCGGCTCATGCCGCCGCTCCACCGTCGAGGTGCTTCTCGAGGAAGGCGGCGATCTCCGTCACCTTCAGGTCGTCGACGTAGCGCCCGTCCACCATCAAGAGCTGCTCGAAGGGCAGCCCTTTCTTCCCGAAGCGCTCCTCGATCGACACGATGAGCATCACCAGGTCGATCGACTCGAACGTAAGATCGCGCATCAGCGAGGTGTCGGCGCCGATGCGGCCGGAGAAGCCGGTGTCCCAATCGCCCGTCATCCCCTCCAGGATCTCCACGACGCCGGTCACGATGACCCCCCGGTCGATCGCGGTCTCTTGAGCCTCGTTCATACCCCGTCTCCTTTCCTACAGCGCGGTGGCCACGATGACATCCCCGTCCCGGCCGGTCCAGGCCGTGAGGGTCGAACCTGCGAGGCCGGGGAGATCCCCGGCGGTAACTCCTGCGACGTCGAGGTGCACGGTGCCGCGGCCGGCGTCGATGGCGCGGGCCTCGAAACGGCGCGGGTCACCGCGCAGTCCGCTCCCCAGGGCCTTGGCGGCCGCCTCCTTGGCGCACCAGAGCCTCAGGGTCCATTCGTCGCGATCGCCCTGGGCCAGGGCGTGGAGCAGGTCGCGCTCCCCGGCGGTGAAGGCCAGATCCTCGAAGCCGGGCGCGGTCCGTCGCAGACGCTCGACGTCGATCCCGACGCCGCCCCGCGCTCGCCCCTGGCCGGCGATCGCCACCGCCAGCCCGTTCGAGTGCGACAACGACAGGGCCGGCGCCTGCCCGATCGTCTCGACCCAGGGACCGGCGGCAACCGGCCGGCCTGGGCCCTCGCTCTGGATCACGACGTCGGCCGGGTAGACCGCCAGGCCGTGGCGGGCCTTCAGGAACAGTCGCACCGCGTCCTTGGCCGCCAGCCGCCCGACGAGCCACTCGCCGCGGCGCGCCTCGGAGCCCGAAAGCGCCCGCCAGGCCTCCCGCTCCTCGCGCGCCAGGGCGAGGTGGGCCAAACCCTCGCGCCAGATGCCGCCGTCCGCGACGAGGAGGCGGTCGTCGATCTCGAGCCGGCAGCAGCGCACGCCGTCGTCCGCCGGGTCGGGTGCCGGCAGGGGATCGCTCAGGAGCACGTCGCGTGGCGCCAGCCGGAAGGCGTAAATCCTTTCCGGCAGTCGGATCCGCTTCACCTCCCAGCCTGAAAGCCGGGCCAGAAGGCGGCCGTCCGGCCCCGCGATCTCGAGGTCGGCCCTGATCGTCCCGTCGCTCCGGACGTCGCAACGGGTCCGGCAGCGCGCCGTGGCCGGTGGGGCCAAAGGCGCTGCAAAGATCTCGAGGCGGTCGAGGCCGATGGGGAAGACCACGAAGTCGCGCTCCAGGAACTCGGCGGTCCAGTAACCGACCACCTGGCTGGCCGCGTCGAGCAGGAGGGCGTCGAGGAGGAAGGGGGGGGTGCCCCCCGAGCGGAAGAGACCCGCGGAGGGCAGCGCGCGCA
>DASTNM010000455.1:0-8170 GCA_035762745.1 Candidatus Polarisedimenticolia bacterium | reverse complement strand
ACGGCGACGTCGAGACGCCGCAGGACGCGCTGGCTCTTTGGGACGCCACCGGCTGCGACGGCGTGATGGTCGGCCGCGCCGCGGTGAAGAACCCCTGGATCTTCCGGCAAATCGCCGCGTTGCGCGCCGGACGGACACCTCTCGAGCCGACGCTGGCCGAGAGGCGGGGGTTGATCCTGTACCACTTCTCCCTGCTGCGCGATCGCGAGGACGAGCGCTTCGCCCTGCACAAGATCAGAACCTTCACCGGGTGGTACACGCACGGGCTGCCCAACGGCCGGGAGCTGCGGCACCGGATCAACACCCTGGGCTCGGTCTCGGAGTTCATCGACGCGATCGAGGGATTTTTCCGGGAGCTCCTGGCGGCGTAGGGACTAGAGCGCCTCCATCCGCGAGTACCAGGCTTTGAGGTGGGGGAACCCCGCCGAGATCGCCTTGCCGTCGTGCCGCACCAGGCGGCCCAGAAAGGCGTACAGCGCGATGTCCGCGAGGCTGAGCGCACCGCCCAAGGCGAAGCCGCGTTCCGAGAAGAGCTGCTCGAGGTTGCGGAACTGGGTCTCGAGATGCTTTTCGATCTCCTCGTCCACGGCCGGCTGCTGGCTGAGGGCGGCATGGATGAGAGGCCCCAGGACCTCGTCGGCGTAGTCCTCGACGATCCAGGCCAGCGCCTGGTCCGCCGGACCGGCCGGCAGCATGCCGCGCTCTCCGTAGCGGGCGATCAGGTAGCGCAGGATGCGGGTCGAATCCGGGATCACCCGGTCTCCGTCGCACAGCACCGGGACCAGCCTCTGACCCGAGACCTTCTCCACCGCGCCACGCTCGGCCGGATCGATGACGACCGACTCGTAGTCGAGCCCCATCCGCTTGAGGGAAAGCCGCACCTTCTCGCA
This sequence comes from Candidatus Polarisedimenticolia bacterium, assembly GCA_035762745.1. Taxonomy (GTDB): domain Bacteria; phylum Acidobacteriota; class Polarisedimenticolia; order Gp22-AA2; family Gp22-AA2; genus DASTNM01. The sequence goes on along the minus strand of DASTNM010000455.1, from coordinate 7,280 downwards.
GAACGGGCAGGCTTCGAAGTTGAAGAGGCGCACGACGGCCTTACTCCTTGGCCGAGCGGCGCCACCAGCGGCGTCTCGGTTTTCTATCCCCCCCGGCGGCCGGTCCGTCGACCGCGGCGCCGGTGGCCGATTCTCCCTCCGCAGCAGGAGCCGCGGGAGCGGATCGGGTCTCCCGCGGACCGGCCTCGATCGGCGGCGGAGCGACCGAGGGGCCCTGCCATGCCACCGAGGGACGGGCGGATTGCTGCTCGCTCGAGCCGTTGCCCCCGGCCGCTGAACCGACCGCCGCGCGCGGCTCCGAAACCTGCATGCCGGCCCGTGAAGCGCCGGGCTGGGAGGGTTGGCCGCGGCGTCCCCGGCGCCGCCGGCGGCGCCGACGCTTGTGGTGGGGGGCCGCGGCACCGTCCGCAAGCGGCAGGTCTGCGACGCGCAGGGGCGGGCCGGATGGCGGGCGCCCCGGGATCGGTTCGTCGGCACGATCCTCGCCCTCGCCGCTCCCGGGTCCCTCGGAGAACACCGGCTGGTCGGAATCAACCGCGGACAGGTCGGCGTCCCGGGTGGCGGTCGCGTGCAGCGGCTCTCCGGCGGCCGAGGTGTGGGTTGCAGCCGCGGCACCCGCATTCGCCCCGACGACGCCCGAGAGGCTCCCCCGACCGCGACCCCGCCGCCGGCGGCGCCGGCGGCCCTGCGGCTGGCCCTCCCCGGCGACTGCCTGGGGGGACGATGCCGGGGCCGCCTCGACGGGCACCTCGGTCCGCGGCGGCGGCAGGGTGATGGCGCCGCTCGCCAGGGCCTGGTCGACCGTCTCGGCGGTGACCATCGGGGTGATCTCGGCCTCCTCGCGGCGGACCTCCTCCATTTCGAACTGGTGCGGCTTCATGCGCGGCTCGAGAACGACCTCGAGATGCACCTTGTGCCGCGATTCGAGGCGGTAGAGGTCGTCGCGCTTCTGATTCAGGAGATAGCTGCCGGCCTCCGGCGGAAGGTAGGCCTTGACGCCGGAGATGTCGCCCCGGGCGACCCGCGCCTGGATCTTGCGGAAGGCCGCGCGGGCAGCGGACTCCGGAGTCTTGATCGTCCCGTCACCGGCACAGACGGGGCACTCCATGAACGAGGACGAGGCCTTGGTCGCCTTGATCCTCTGGCGTGAGACCTCCATGAGGCCGAGCTTGCTGATGCGGGTCAAATCGTAACGCGCCTTGTCGCGCGACATCGCCTCGCTGAAGGCGCGCTCCACCTGGCGCACGTGCTTGCTGGTCTCCATGTCGATGAAGTCGATCACGATGAGGCCGCCGATGTCCCTGAGCCGGAGCTGGCGCGCGATCTCATCGGCCGCCTCCAGGTTGGTGCGTGTCGCCGTGTCCTCGCTGTTCGCGGAGCGCACCGAGCGGGCCGAGTTCACGTCGATGGCGGTCAGGGCCTCGGTCTGGTCGATCGAGATCGAGCCGCCCGACTTCAGCTGGACGACCCGCTTGTAGATCCGCTCGATCTGCTCCTCGAGGTTGTGCTTCATGAAGATCGGTTTGTCGCCCGAGTAGAGCTTGACCACCCCGGCCTTGTCGGGCATGTGGGCTTCGAAGAACTTCCTGGCCCGGGAGAAAGCCGCCTCGTCGTCGATCAGCACTTCCTCGATATCCGAGGTGAAATAGTCCCGGATCGTGCGCAGCACCAGGTCACGCTCCTGGAAGATGAGGGCCGGAGGCTTCACCTGCTGGCTGGCCCGCTCGATCGTCCTCCAGAGCTCGAGCAGCGCCTCGAGGTCCGCCTGCAGATCGTGCGGGTTGGTCTCCATCCCGGCGGTGCGCACGATGACGCCGAAGCCGTCGGGGATCGTCAGGGAGTCGAGGACGCCGCGCAGCCGGTCGCGCTGCGCCTCGTCCTCGATCTTGCGCGAGATGCCGCCGGACTCCGCTCCGGGCATCAGCACGAGGTAACGGCCCGGCAGGGAGTAGTAGGTGCTGAGCGTGGGTGGCTTGTTGGCGAAGGCGTCCCGGATCACCTGCACCAGGACCTCCATCCCTTTCTCGAGATGACGCGTGATCCGCGCGCCGCGTCCCTTGCCCCCCGAGCCTTCGCCACGGCTGGGGTAGAAGCGGAAGTTGACTTCGTCCAGGGGCAGGAAGGCGGCCCGTTCACCGCCGTAGTTGACGAAGGCGGCCTCGAGCGCCGAGTTGACCCCCTCGACGGTCGCCTTGTAGATGTTCCCCTTGATGTTCTCGTGGCTGAGAGTCTCGATCTCGAAGGTATCGAGAACACCATTGTCAACGATGGCGACGCGGTTCTCTTCCTCCGCGGTCACGTTGACCAGCATCGACTTTGACATTGAATCTCCTCGCGCCGGCAACCGCGAGCCTGTCGCCGGTCTCCACCGGGGGCCCGCGCGGGCGTTTCGGGCGGGCTCGACCGCACCGGCGGGATCGCCGGCCAGGGTGCTCCGCCATAAGGGGTGAGTATAACACCCCCCCTTCGGTGTCGGAAGATGGGGCTCCGGGAGGCGGGTCGCAAGGGGCCGAGGCTCGGTGCTGTGCTAAACTGCCAAGCCACAAGCAGGTGCGGTCGATCCCGCGACCCGATCACTGAAGGACGGTCGATGGCCTTCCCGCGCGCCCCGCTGCTCTCCCTCGATACGCTCTGGATCCAGGTCGCCGGGACGATCTGCAACCTTCGTTGCACTCACTGTTTCATCTCCTGCGCGCCCGACAACCACAGCCACTCCATGATGAGCCTCGCCGAGGTGCGGCGGTTCCTGGACGAGGCGGTCGGACTCGGCGTGCGCGAGTATTACTTCACGGGGGGCGAGCCGTTCATGAACCGCGATCTGCCGGCGATCCTCGAGGAGACCCTGCGGGTCGGCCCGGCGACCGTCCTGACGAACGGGCTCTTGCTCGATCCCGATCGCTGCCGGATGTTGCGCGCCCTCGCCGACGGCTCGGAATACTCGCTTGACCTCCGCGTCAGTCTGGACGGCTGGGGACCGGAGGACCACGACCGCATCAGGGGCGCCGGCACGTTCCGGCGCGCCCTGGAGGGGGCCGCGAACCTGTGGGCGGCGGGGATCAACCCGGTGATCACCGTCTCGGAGGCGGCCGAAGGGGTCGGAACGCTCGATGGGAGGCGGCGCTTCCTCGAGAGCCTGCGCCGGCTCGGGCTCTCCCGGCCCCGCTTCAAGGTTCTGTCCCTGTTCCGAATGGGGGCCGAGGCGACGCGGAGCCACGGCTACGGCGAATCGGAGCGCTTGAGCGACGTCGACCTGTCGCGCGCCGACCTGGAGGCCCTCCAGTGCAGCAGCGGCCGCATGGTCACCAGCCGCGGCGTCTACGTCTGCCCGCTCCTGATCGAGGAGCCGTCGGCCCGCATGGGCCGGACGCTTCGGGAGACGCTGCGCCCCTTCGATCTGGCCTACGGTGCCTGCACCACCTGTCACACCTCGGGCGTGACGTGCCGCACCTGAGCGGGCCGCGACGAATCGCCGTCTTCGGGGGAATCTACAACAATGCCTCCGCCCTCCTGGCGGCGATCGACGACGCGCGCCGGCGGGGGGCCGAGGAGATCCACTGCCTCGGCGACCTGGGCGGCTTCGGCCCGCACCCAGGGAGAATTCCACCGATCCTGCTGGAGAACGGCATCGTCGTGGTGCAGGGGAACTACGAGGACTCCATCGGTTTTGACCGCGACGACTGCCAGTGCGGATACACCGACCCGAGGGACAACCGCTTCGCGCAGATCGCTTACGACTACACGCGCAGGGGCACACCGGCCGAGTTCAAGGCCTGGTACCGCAGGCTGCCACCAACCCGGCGCCTCCCGTTGGGGGGGCGTCGCCTCCTCCTCTGTCACGGGTCGCCGCGCCGGCAGAACGAGTTCCTCTGGCGCTCGACGTCGCCCGTGGTCTTTCTCGAGAGGCTCCTGCGCGAGCAGGCTGCGGACGTCATCCTCTGCACACACACCGGACTGCACTGGAGCCGCACGCTTCCATCGGGCGGGCAGGTGATCAACGTCGGGGTTCTCGGTCGACCGGCGAACGACGGCCGGACCTGCGTCTGGTACGCCCTGCTGAGCGCCACGGACGAGCGCGGAGCGCCGCTGGAGGTGCAGTTCGTGCCGGTCCTCTACGACCACCAGGCCCTGGCGCTCGAGATGCGTCGGGAGAAGCTGCCGGAGGAGTTCGTCGAGACGATTTTGACCGGTTGGTGGACCACCTGCCTGGAGATCCTGCCGGCGCGCGAGCGCGCCGCGGGGCGCTTCTAGGAGTCGGCCGGAAGCCGTTGCCCTCGACCCACCGACCGGATAGAATGCGCCTTCCGCAAGAGTGGGAGATTCGAGGGAGTTGGAGGGAGTCCAATGTCAGAGACGCTCCGGGTCGGCGCGCACCCGGTCGGCTTCGCGGCGACGACGCGCTCCGATCGCTGGTGGATGGGCGTTCTCGCGACCTGTCTCGGACTGACCGCGTTCATCCTGTACGCCACCTGGGCGGCCTTCCAGTCCGGTCACTATTGGCACAATCCCTACGTCTCGCCGTTCGCCTCCCCGCTGCTTTTCGTGAAGAGCGGCGCCGAGGGCGCGGCGCCGGCAGAGCATGCCTGGTTCGGGGAGTGGCCCGCGTGGTGGCCCCGGTTCCTCCCGGCCTCCCCGTCGCTGCTCATCCTGGTCTTTCCGCTCGGCTTCAGGCTGACCTGCTACTATTTCCGCAAGGCCTACTACCGGGCCTATACCGCCTCTCCACCGGCCTGCGCCGTGGGTGCGCTGCCGCGCCGTGACTATCGGGGCGAGACCTCGCTGCTGCTGTTCCAGAACCTGCATCGCTACGCTCTGTACTTCATCATGATCTTCATCGCGGTGCACTACTACGACACCTTCTGGTCCTTCTTCCGCGATGGGCGGTTCGGTGTCGGTGTCGGCAGCATCGTGCTGACGATGGACGCGCTGCTCCTGAGCCTGTACGTGTTCGGCTGCCATTCCTTCCGGCACCTGATCGGCGGGCGGCTCGATTGCTTCTCGTGCGACGCGGTGACGAGCGTCCGGCACGGTGCCTGGAGGCGGGTCTCCTTCCTGAACTCGCTGCACGGGCTGTTCGGCTGGCTGAGCCTCTTCTGGGTCGCCTTCTCCGATTTCTACGTGCGGATGGTGTCGATGGGGATCATCCGCGACATCAATACCTGGGGCTGACGGCTCGTGGCGATGTCCGAGATCCAGACATTCGAGCATGATGTCCTGGTGGTCGGGGCGGGAGGCGCCGGCCTGCGCGCCGCGATCGAATGCTCGCAGAACGGCGTCAGCACCGGCCTGGTCTGCAAGTCGCTTCTCGGCAAGGCCCACACCGTCATGGCCGAGGGTGGGTTGGCGGCGGCCCTTGGCAACGTCGACGGGCGCGACAACTGGAAGATACACTTCCGCGACACGATGCGCGGCGGCAAGTTCCTGAACCAATGGCGCATGGCCGAGCTGCACGCCAAGGAGGCGCCCGACCGCGTGCGCGAGCTGGAGGAGTGGGGCGCCGTGTTCGACCGCACGAAGGACGGGCTGATCAGCCAGCGCAACTTCGGCGGCCACCGCTACCCTCGCCTGGCGCACGTCGGGGATCGCACCGGTCTCGAGATCATCCGCACGCTCCAGGACCACGGGATCCACCGCGGGTTCCAGGTGTACATGGAGTGCACGGGCCTCAACCTCATGCTGGACGGCGGGCGCATCGCCGGCCTCCTGGCGTACTGGCGCGAGACCGGTCGTTTCGTCCTGTTCAGGGCGAAGGCGGTGATCCTGGCGACCGGCGGAGGCGGCCGGGCCTGGCGCATCACCTCCAACTCGTGGGAGTACTCCGGCGACGGTTACGCCATGGCCTACGAGGCCGGGGCGGATCTGATGGACATGGAGTTCACCCAGTTCCATCCGACCGGGATGGTCTGGCCACCATCGATTCGCGGCATCCTCGTGACCGAGGGTGTGCGGGGGGACGGCGGCATACTGCTCAACAACAAGGGGGAGCGTTTCATGTTCAGGTACATCCCCCCCAAGTTCGCAGCCGAGACCGCCGACACCGAGGAGGAAGCGAACCGCTGGTTGAAGGGAGACAAGAAGGCCCGCAGGCCGCCTGAGCTTCTGACTCGCGACGAAGTCGCCCGGTCGATCACGAAGGAGATCAACGAAGGGCGAGGCTCGCCCCACGGTGGTGTTTTCCTCGACATCGCCTCGCGCCTTCCGGCGGAGGCGATCCGGCGCAAGCTGCCGTCGATGTACCACCAGTTCAAGGAGCTGGCGGAAGTCGACATCACCAGGGAGCCGATGGAAGTGGGGCCGACGCTGCACTACTTCATGGGTGGTGTGCGCGTCGACCCGGACACGCAGGAGACGACCGTTCCCGGGCTGTTCGCCGCGGGGGAGTGCGCGGCGGGTCTGCACGGGGCGAACCGACTCGGCGGCAACTCGCTGTCGGACCTGGTGGTCTTCGGGCGTCTGGCCGGGCTGGGAGCGATCGCCTACCTGCGCCGGCTTCCGTCGGCTCCCCAGGTCAGGGAGGAGCAGGTCACCTCCAGCGTGCGGCGCGCCACCGACATCCTCAATCGCGAGAGCGGCACCAACCCCTTCCTCCTTCAGGAAGATTTGCAGTCGGTCATGGGACGCTACGTCGGTATCGTCCGCACGGAAGAGGAGCTGCGGACCGCCCTCACGGAGTTGGATCGGTTGAAAGGCGAGGCGGCGAAGGTGAAGGCGCACGGAGCCTCGCAGTACAACGCCGGCTGGCACCAGGCGCTCGACCTGCGCTCGCTGTTGGTCACGGCCGAGGCGGTGACGCGCGCCGCCCTGCTGCGACAGGAAAGCCGGGGGGGGCATACCCGGAACGATCACCCGGGGGAGCGGGACGAGTGGCTGAAGGTCAACGTCATCGTCCGCCGGGGCCGGGACGGCATGGAGGTCGCGACGCTGCAGCGCCCCGACCCGCCCAGGGAGCTGGCGGCGATCGCCTACGCCAGGATCGAGGACCTGGAGGGGACTGATGCCTGAGCGCATTTTCCGGGTCTGGCGGGGGAACGCCGTCGGTGGAGGCTTCGTCGAATACAGGGTGGAGGTCGAGCCAGGGATGGTGGTCCTGGATGTCCTGCACCGAATCCAGGCGCGGCAGGCGAACGATCTGGCGGTGCGCTGGAATTGCAAGGCGGGGAAGTGCGGCTCGTGCAGCAGCGAGATCAATGGACGACCGCGTCTCGCCTGCATGACGCGCATGAACATGTTCGGCCCGGACGAGACGATCACGGTGCAGCCGCTTCGAGCCTTCCCGGTGCTCA
>DASTNM010000454.1:0-7053 GCA_035762745.1 Candidatus Polarisedimenticolia bacterium | reverse complement strand
GGACGCCCCGGTGCTTTCGACCGGCCGGCCGCGCCGGCGCCCGCGGTTGCACCGTCCGGCGCCGCCCCCGGATCCTGGTCAGGCATGCCCTCCACCTCGGGCGGGATGGTGCGCGTGGCGCTCGCCGCCGCGGCGCTTTCCGGCTGCCTCGGCGCCCTCCTGCAGGTCGGCTGGACCCGGGTCGCGGCGCTCTCTTTCGGGTCGTCGGTTTACGCCCTCGGCGCCGTCCTGGCGATCGACATCCTGGGTCTCGGCATCGGCCCGCTCATCGTCAGGCGCCGCCTCGGAAGCCCCGAAATGGCCGGCGCTCTGGCCGCCGGCTGCGCGAGTCTCGTGGGGCTGTCGTCGCTGTTGATCGTGCCCCTGCTCGGACTCCTGCCGCTCGCCGCCGCCTGGCTCTCCGGTCCCCTTGCGGACGACCCGTTCCGGCTGCTCGCCGCTCAGTTCCTTCTCCTGGCTGGACTTCTCCTGCCACCGGCGATCGCGCAGGGAGCGATCCTGCCGTCGCTGGCGATCCTGGCCGGCGGCGGCGATCCCCGGAAGACACCGCGGGCCATGGGGCTGGCGTACGCCGTCTCGACCTGGGGATCGGTGACGGGGTTCCTGCTCGCAGGATTCGTGGCGCTGCCGCGTCTCGGGGCCCGGCGCACACTCATCGCGGCCTCGCTCCTGGCGCTCCTGCTCGCCGTGAGACTCGCCCTGCTTCGCGGGCGCGGCAAGACCGCTGCGCCGCCCGGGGAAGGACGGCTGCACCGGTGGCCGATCGAGGTCCGACGTCCCGCCGCGTTCCTGGTTCTTGCGGCGGTCGCCGTCTCCGGAATCCTCGCCTTCACCTCCTGGGACCGGAGCGTGCTCGCGGGTGGCGGCTTCCTGTACGGCCCGGTCTACCGCGCCGCCTTCGGCGGAACGGGCCGCCTGCGCGAGGCGATGCGCCGCCGAGGCGAGATCCTGTTCTACCGGGAATCCGGCGAGAGCCTCGTGACGGTGCGCCGGAGCCCGGCCGGCGTCCTGTCGCTGCAGATCAACGGCAAGACGGAGGCCTCGACCGCCGGCGACATGGGGACGCAGCTCCTGGCCGCTCACCTGCCGCTGCTGCTGCACCCGGACCCTCGCGAGGTCCTGGTCATCGGCCTGGCGAGCGGCGTCACGGTCGGGGCGGCCGAGCGCCATCCGATCGCTAGGCTGCGGGTGATCGAGCTGGTCCCGGCCGTGGTCGAGGCGGCGCGCCTCTTCGCCACGGCGAACGGCAACGCCCTCGATGACCCGCGCCTCGACCTGGTCCTCGATGATGCCCGCGGTCACCTGCTCGTCCGTCCCGACCGCTACGACGTGATCACCTCGCAGCCCTCGAATCCGTGGATCGCCGGGATTCCCAACCTCTTCACGGTCGAGTTCTACCGCCTGGTCCGTCGTCGTCTGCGCCCCGGGGGTCTCTTCTGTCAGTGGGTCCAGGCCTACCGCCTCGACCCCGCGGATTTCCGCGGCATCGTCCGCTCGTTCCTCCAGGTCTTCCCCGACGCCACGCTGTGGGAGGAGTCGGCGGGCGGCGGGGACTACTTCCTCCTGGGCGGGGACGCACCGGCGCCTCTCGATCCGGAGCGGCTGCGCGGCGTCGGGCGGGCGGCGGCATGGGACGACCTGCGCCGAGGCGGGCTCGACGGTCCGGCCGATCTCCTGTCGCGCTTCGTCACCGGCCCGGCCGGTCTGGCGGCCCTGTCGGCCGGGGCTCGCCCGCAGACCGACGACGATCTCTATCTCGAGACACGGGCCCCGCTGGCGCTCTTCCACGACACGCTTCTCGGGCAGGTGGCCGCTCTGCGCCGCATCCGCTCCCCCGTCCTGGAGATCCTGCCGGCCGGACTCGCGTCGCGCGATCCCGGGCTTGTCACGGCGCTCCAGGAGCGGCTGCGCCATCGGGACGAGCGGCTGGCGATGCTCGAGAGCCTGCGGGATTCCGACCTCTGGGAGTTGCGTGACCCGTTCCTGGCGGCGGGGATCGAGTTCCTGCGCGCCGGCCTCTGGACGGAGGCTATCCGGGCGCTGTCGCGCGCCTCCTTTCCGGGCAATCCCGGGGACGCGGTGCGCAATCTTCTTCTCGGCGAGGCGTACCGCGCCGCCGATCTCGGCCAGGCGGCGGCCGTCGCCTGGGCCGAGGCCGTGCGTCAGGATCCGGGTCTCGCGCCCGCCTGGAACGCGCTCGGGCGGCAGCTGGTCGCGGGCGGCCTCCTTCAGGAGGGGCGGACCGCCTTCGAGACGGCGCTGCGGAGGGACGCGGGGCTGGCGAGCGCGCGCAACAACCTCGGCGCGGTCCTGCTGCGGCAGGGGGATCTGGCCGCGGCCGAGAGCGCCCTCCGACAGGCGCTCCAGTCCGACCCGGCCCTCGCGGCGGCACGGGCCAACCTGGGTCTGGTCCTCAAACGCCGGGGCGACCGGGCGGGGGCCGAATCGGCCTGCCGCGCCGCCCTCGATCTCGATCCGCTCAACACCGACGCGCGCTACAACCTCGCCGTCCTGCTGCGCGACTCCGGCCGGCAGGACGAGGCCCGCGCGGAGCTGTCGCGTCTTCTATCGATCGATCCCACCGATCGCGAAGGGTTTCGTCTCCTGCGCGAGCTGGACGGAGGGTGACGACCGGGTCCAAGGACTGCCCTGGCGGTCGGGCAGGATCTCAGGGAGTCTTCGCGGGGGTCGCTGTCGCCACGGGGGGCGCGGCCGAGGTCGCAGCCGCCGCGGGGGTCGGGGTGGCCTGCGCCTGTGGCGCCTCCTTGGAGATCGTCTCGATCTGCTTCAGGATCCTGGTGAGGACCGCGCCCTGGGCGAGGGCGATCGGCCGCCACGCCATGTCGCGGACCCTGATCGTGCCGGCCCGATCGGGAGGCCCGATCACCAGGTGCTGCGACTTCCCCGGCTTGCCGGAGGCGTCCTGCTCCTCGTGCAGAGTCAGCTCGAGGGCCGGGCGGCGGGCCAGCGAGGCGCGCAGCGCCTCGCTCGGGTGGTCGTCGAACGCCGTCGCCTTCAGATCGCCGATCGCCTTCATCAGGGCGTCGGCCGTGTCGGCCTTGATCGAGCCTTTGGCCAGGCCCGAGACCGACCAGGTCGAGTCCTTCTGTCGCGCCAGGACCAAGGCCTCTTTCCCCGGACCGCTCGGCGCGGCCGTGATCGTCTCGATGCGGTACTGGCCGACGCCGAGCAGGTCCTTGCGCCTGAAGTCGCCGAGCTTCGTGCCCAGCTTCGGCCAGACGTCCTTCGGGACCGTCACGAGCGGGTCGCGCCCGGCGGTCCTGGCGTAGCGCCCGGCCTCCGTCTCGTTGCCGAAGAGCAGCGATTTATCGACGTCCCATCCCTCCTGCAGGAGGGTCACCCGCGTGACCGGGGGTGCGAGACCGGCCTTCCGCAGCTCGGCCTCCGCCGGCTTCTCCGACACGAATGAGGCGGCCCGCAGCCCCTCGAGCGCGCTCAGGAAGTCGGTCACCGCCGGCCCGTCGGCGGGCGCCTCGACCGGCTCCTGAAGCTTCCAGCCATCGCCCGGTTTCAGAAGGAGGATCGACTCCCGGCCCCGCTCGATCCGGAGCTTCGTCACCTTCCAGGGATCGAAGGCCAGGAGCGTCCGGTCGCGCAGGCTCGTCACATCCTTGTTCGCCAGATCGCCGATCGACGACCCGACGATCGCCACCTCCTTGCCGCCCGGGAGCAGGGTGAACCAGGTGCCGCCGACCGGATTGGCGTCACCCACCGTGAGGGTGCGCGGGGTCGCCACGGAGGCCAGATCGAGCGTCACGGAGGTGCGCGGAGGATCGAGACCATAGGCCTTTGGATCGGCCCCGGTCCCGAGGCGCCGCTCGATGCGGGCGATCTCGAGCGACGAGAGAAGCCCCTCGACGGCGTCCTTGTTCGTGTCGGCCTTCAGGGGCTCGGTGATCGTCCAGGCCTCGCCCGACTTCTCCAGCCTGAGCGTCCCCTTCGGGTTGGTGATCCGGATCGCCTTCAGATCGGAGCGCTCGAACGGGATCGGCCGCTGTTGGGAGTCGGTCCCCTTCCCCTGGCCGCCGTCCGGTGGGCGCATCTCGCGCAGCGCCACCCAGGCCACCAGGCCGACGAGGAGCGCCAGTGAGGTTACGAACCCGGGACGGACTCGCACGCTCGGGGCCTCAGAGCTTCTTGCGGCGCGCCCAGATGCCGACGCCCACAGCCGTGATGGCGATCGGGGCGAGCGCCACGATCGACCAGAAGTAGGCACGCACCTGCGCGGGGGTCAGGATCACGATGCGCGGGGTCGAGGTCTTCGGGCGGATGGAGACCAGATCCTCCTGCTCGGCGAGCCAGGCCACGCCGTTGAGCGTCAGGTCCCCGTTGCCCGAGGCGTTGAAGTAGGCGTTGCTGATGAAGTCTGAGTCACCGAACAGCAGGAGGCGGGCCTCGGAGACCGGCGGCGGGGTGGCCGCCCCTTCGCTCTTCGCCTTCGGCTCCATCTTGCGGGTCGCGGCCGCGCCGATGATCACCGGCCCCTTGGTGTCGCTCTTCTCGTCGAACGTGATATGTCCGCTCTTGAACTCGGCGTCGTTGGTCTCCCCCCAGGAGTACTGTGAGGTCTGCGCCAGCTTGGTCGCCGTCACCCCCTCGGGGAGCGTGGCGGCGATCTCGATCGAGGAGGCGAGCGGGAAAAAGGTCTGGTAGCGGAACGTCTTGGTGACGGGGTGGGTCTCGTCGTAGCCGTCGGCGGGCACCATCGGGATGCGCGCGTCGCCGCCGAAGAGCTGCGACACCTTGTCGATCACGACGTCCTTGCGCACCCTGAGGCCGAGGCGCGCCAGGACCGCCTGCAGCCCCGGATCGGACCCGGGATCCTGAAGGCAGAAGAGGTGGCCGCCGCGCTCGAGGTAGTCGCCGACCATCTTCGCTTCGGCTTCCAGGAGCGGTTTCTGGGGCCCCGGGATGATCACCAGCGTGGCATCGGCCGGGACCCCCTGATTGAGAACCAGCGGCTTGACGGTGTAATGCTGCTTCTCCAGCTCACCTTTGAGGAGGGTCAGCCCGCCGCGCTCGCCGTCGGCGAGGCTGCGCTCGCCGTGGCCGGTCGTGACGTAGACGATCCGCTCGCGGTCCTTGGTCACCTTGATGATGGCGTTGGTCAGCGATTCCTCGTCGCCGGTGTTGGTCCGACTCTCCTGCTTGCCGCTCTCGACGACGATGGTGCCGTACTCGGTGATGCCATAGCGCTTGGCCTCGCCGGGATTTGTGTCGGGATCGACGTAGCGCACCGACAGTTTCGGGCTGCGGTAGTGGTATTCCTGGAGAAGGTCCTGGAGCTTCTGTCGGGTCGGCTCGACCTCGCGGTAGAACGCGGTCACCGAGACCTCGCGCGGCAACGCCTTGAGCACCTTGATCGTCTGCTCGCTGAGGGAGAAGGCGGCGTTCTCGGTCAGGTCGAAGCGCTTGTTGTGCCGCACCGCCAGGAAGTTGACCAGGACGACGACCGCCAGCACGGTCAGGACGTAGCCGGCGCTCGCCCCCGCGGCGCGGGCCCTGCGGCCCTTGAGGACCGCCAGCACGCGCGCGCGGTTCAGGGTCAGCCCGACGACCAGGAGCAGCGCCCCGAACCCGCCCACCGACAGGATGTAGGTCGTGCGCTCCGGCGCCAGAAGGCTGGTGAGGATCGCCAGGATGACCATCAACGCCCCGGCCCAGCCGCCGTACTCCCGCAGGATCTTCACCGCCCCCTCCCATTCAGCGCCATCTTTGCGACTCCATCACCCGCTGCGTCAGGAAGAGCGATACGAAGACCAGGCTCAGGTAGAAGACGACGTGCTGCGTGTCGAGCAGTCCCTTGCGGAAGTCCTGGAAGTGCTCCGTGATCGAAATCTTGTTCAGCAGGTCGCCGACGGTCGGCCCCCCGAGCCCGAGGCCGATCTTTTCCCACATACCCCCGCTCAGCGTGTTCAGGACGCTGGACACCGTGGCGGGGAACGAGTCCGCCACCCAGCCGATCGACCAGAGCATCAGAAGCGCTCCGAAGGCGCCCACGGCGGCGATGATCTGGTTCTCGGTCATCGACGAGATGAGGATTCCCACGCTCAGAAACGCCAGTCCCATGAGCAGCACGCCGAGGTAGCCGACGAGCGTCGGCTTCATATCGGGCTTGGCGCTGGTGACGAGGATCAGCAGCGGATAGCTCAGGGTGACGCCGAGCATGACCGCCAGCAGGAAAGCCGCCCCGAGAAACTTCCCCAGCACCACCTGGCCCGTCGTGATCGGACAGGTGAAGAGGAGCTCGGAGGTCCCGCTCTTGCGCTCCTCCGCCAGCAGGCGCATGGTGACCACCGGAATCATCAGCAGGAAGATCACCCCCATGCTGCCGAACATCGGCCGGATCACCATGTCGTTGACGTTCAGCTGGTTGAACACGTAGGGATTGTTGCCGTAGCGCAGGCAGAGATCCGAGAAGCGCACCAGCGAGGCCCAGAAAATGTAGCCGCTCAGGAGCAGGAAGACGGCGATCACCACGTAGGCGAGCGGCGAGGTGAAATAGGTGCGGATCTCCCGCCAGGCGATCGCCAGGACGTTTCTCATGCCGCCTCCCCCCTGATGATGCGGATGAAAATTTCCTCGAGACTGAGGGTGATCGGCCGCATCTCGAGCAGGCCCCACCCCTGGCCGACCGCCCGGGCGGCGATCTCCTCACGCGCGTCGCGCCCCTCGGCGCACTCCACGACCCAGGTTCCGTCCGCCTCCCCTTCGCGCGCCACCCCGAGCACGCCGGGGATGGCCCGGATCTGCGTTTCCACTCCATCCCCGCCGCGCGCCAGCCGCAGGGCGATGCGGCGGGTCCGCCCCCCGCGCGCCGCCAGCGCTTCGAGCGTCTCGTCCGCGGCGATCTTCCCCTCGTTGATGATCAGCACCCGATCGCAGGTCATCGTGACCTCCGCCAGGATGTGCGTCGACAGGATGACGGTGTGCTCGCCCGCGAAGCTCTTGATCAGCTGGCGGATCTCGCGGATCTGGGAAGGGTCGAGCCCGACCGTCGGCTCGTCGAGGATCAGGACGTCCGGCTCGTGC
>DASTNM010000453.1:0-2054 GCA_035762745.1 Candidatus Polarisedimenticolia bacterium | reverse complement strand
GGCAGCCTGCCGGTCTTCCTCGGCGGCGAGCTGGCCCATCCGGCGCGCACCATGCGCCGCGGCCTGATCGAGATGGCGGCGGGCGGCACACTGTTCCTGGATGAGATCACCGAGCTGCCGCCGAAGTCCCAGGCGAAGCTCCTGAAGTTCCTCGACACGATGCGTTTCCGGCGTCTCGGAGGCGAGCGCGAGATCGCCGTCGAGCTGCGGGTCGTGGCCGCCACCAACAGGGACATCGAGGGCGCCGTGGCCACCGGCAGCTTCAGGGAGGATCTGTACCACCGCCTGGCCGTTTTCTGGCTGACGATCCCGCCGCTGGCCGCGCGACCCGAGGACATCCCCGGCCTGGCGCTGGCGTTCGTGGGCTTCTTCGCCGGTCGGGTCAAGAAGCGGGTCGCTGGTCTGACGCCCGGGGCGCTGCGGGCCCTGGCGTCGTACGACTACCCGGGCAACGTGCGCGAGCTGCGCAACATCATCGAGCGGGCGGTGATCCTGACTCGCGGCACCGAGGTGACGGAGAGCGACCTGATCCTGCCCGAGCGCGGTCCGGCGCGTCCGGCCGACGCCTCGTCCGGGACCTTCTTCCGCCTGGCGGCCGGGCCCGAGGGAGCGCCTCCCAGGCTGGAGGCGGTGGAGCGCGCCTACGTCGCCCACGTCCTCGAGCATTGCGAGGGGAAACGGGTGGCGGCGGCCCAGGCGCTCGGAATCTCCTACCCGACCTTCCTGAAACGCCTGCGCGATCTCGGCCTCGAGTAGGTGGGAACGAGGCCCCCCGGTGGCTCAGCGCCCGCGATCGCCCCCCCCGCGTCCGGGAGGGAGCCGTGAGAGCGCACCGGTGGCGTCCCCGGCCCGCGGGATGATCGGCAGGAGCAGGCGCGACGGGTGCTCCGCGTCGTGCAGGATCAGCTGGTGCGCCACCACCGTGCGGGTCGAGGTGCCGAACGGATCTCCGGTGTTGGGGTTCCGGTCGAAGGAGGGGAAGCGGCTTGAGGTGACTTGAAGTCGGATGCGGTGCCCCTTCTTGAAGACGTTGCTGGTCACGAGGCTCGAGATCACGAACTCGGCCGGACGCTCGGGGGTCAGCAGGCTCGGCACCGCTTCCGACTCGCGGTAGCGGGCCCGGATCACCCCCGCCTCCATCGGCGCCAGGTTGTACGCCTTGCCGTCGGGATGGACGTCGCACAGCATGACCGCGAAATCGGTATCCACGGCGCTGCTGGCCGCCCAGAGGCTCACGGTGATCGGGCCGGTCACCTCGACCTCTTCCGACAACGGTTCCGTGCTGTAGACCAGGACGTCGCGGCGTTTCTGGATCTTCGCGTGGTCGAACGGCCCCATCGTCTCGAAATTGTCGATCACGACCGGGTGGCGGGGATCGTAGTCGTAGCGGTCGGGCGAGTCCGCCGGAGATCCCGCCGGCGCCGGCGGCTTCGTCGTCAGGCGTCCGTCCCCCGCCGCCGTGTTGGCCCGGCCGCCGCTGTGCAGGTAGTAGGCGGTCTGGCGCGCGCGGGCGAGCGGCCATTCGTTCTCGTCCCGCCAGACATTCTCCCCCATCACGAAGAGGCGGACCGGCGCCCCCTCATCGATACCGTTGCGTCTCCCCTTGAGCCAGCGATCGTGCCACTTCAGGATCAGGCCGTAGTAGTCGAGCGTGGCGTTCGGCCCGAAGTCGAGCTCCCCGACCCGGGTCTCGTGATCGCTCGGATCGCCGTGCTGCCAGGGACCCAGGATCAGCCGCTGGCCGCGCCGCGCCTCCGGGGTCGCCCCGTTCCGTCGCATGCCGTTGAAGTTGGCGGTCGCGCCGAGCGGCCCGTAGTTGCTGTCGTACCAGGCGGAGAAATTCAAGGCCGGGACCGTGATGCGCGGGTGCGCCTTCGGGACGTCGGCGAACTCCCAATACGGGCCGTCGTCGGGGTGCTCCAGCCATTCGTAATACCAGGGGGCGATCCCCTTCAGGACGGGTAGCTCGCGGATCGGCAGGAACCCCTCCCACTCCCATTTGTGACGGTCCCACTCCGCCTGAGCCTCCCTCTCGGTCCGCGCGCCGCGCAGCC
>DASTNM010000452.1:0-2477 GCA_035762745.1 Candidatus Polarisedimenticolia bacterium | reverse complement strand
CCCCGAGAGAATGCGCAGCGTCCCGTTGGCGGCGCGCGCCGTGCCGAGCGGCAGGGCGTTGTCGCCGGAGACCAGGGTCACGCCGGACGGGAGCGCGAACAGGAGCCGGCCGCCGGGCCCGGCGTAGGCGGCGCCGCCGGTCAGGTCGCCGAGCGACTCGATCACCTGCGCGCGCCGATCCCTGAGGGGCGCCGCGACCGTGCCGTCCGCCTCCTCCAGTGCGATCTCCCGATTCAGCCCCGCCAGCTCCCCGGCCAGCCGGTTGATCTCCGCCACGCTCCCCTCGACCGACTTGTCGAGGAGGCCGCGCTGGGTCTGCAGGCGCGCCGAGGTGTCGCGCAGCGCCCCCGCCAGGGTGTCGGCCGCCGACAGGGCAGCGCGGCGCGCTCCGAGACTGTCGGCCTGGCCGGCGAGCGCGTTGAAGGAAGCCGTGAAGCCCGCCAGCGCGGAGGCGATGCCGTTGCCGTCGAGACTGCCGAAGATCGCCTCGATCTCCTTGAGGCCCCGCAGCCTCTCGTCCGCTTCCCCGAGGCCGCCTTTCTCCCGTTCCAGGTTCGCCTGCAGGAAACGATCCTCCATCCTGCGGATCGCCCCCACCTCGACCCCCTGGTCGAGCCAGCCGCCCGGCACCTGGATCACCGGCCCCGGCACGAGGTCGAGGCGGCGTCTGGCGTACCCCGGCGTGGAGGCGTTGGAGATGTTGTCCCCCGCCACCTGCAGCCCCAGGCGGGCGGCATCCATGGCGCGCCGCCCCAGGTCGAAGTATCCGAAGAGGTTCATCAGGCCCTCTCCGTCAGCCGCAGACCGCGCGGCGCGAACTCGGGCGCCCGCCCGCTCGGCAGGTAGGCGTCGATGGCGGAACACCCGAGAATCGAAAGGAGCCCGCGCTGCAGCGTCACCAGCCTCTCCAGAAGGCCGCTCGACAGCGCCGAGGAGCGGATGAGCCGCGCCGCGCTCTGCTCCAGAGCGGCGCGCGCCCGCACCACCCGCTCGTCATCGGACACGACCGCTCCCGATTCGGCGAGACGCCGGTACTCCTCCGCCAAAAGCCTGGCCTCGAGGACGATGGTCGCCAGGCGGGCGGTCGCCGCCTCGATCGGCTGGCTCTCGGCGCGCGACAGGGCGGCGCGCATCTCGCCGCACAGCCCTTCCGCCGCCTCCAGCCGTTCCGCCAGCTGTTCGAGCAGGCGGGCCTGGGCCTCTCCCGCGTCAGCGACGCCATCCATTCTCGAACTCCACGATCGCCCGGGCCACGGCCTGTGCGTCGACCGAATAGGTGCCGCCCGCCAGCGCCTCGCGCAGCGTCCGCACCAGCTCCTGGCGCACCTCGGGCAGCCCGCCGGCGACGTCCGCCAGCCGTGCCGCCTGCCGCGCCTCCGCCGAGAGATCCACCCGATCGCCTCCCTGGGGGCGCCCCGCCCCCCGGGAAGCCTCCTGGGGTCCGGAACGACGCCCCGGAACCCTGGGCCCGCCGCGCCCGTTGACTCCATCGATCTTCATGGCCGCCGACTCCCGGGCGCCGAGACGGGGTGTCGTTCCACCGCCGCGCCGCCCCTTCCTTTATTGATCTCATCGGTCCGCGGCGTCGAAACTTGACCCTCAGGAGTCCGCGCGGGAGCAAGACCCTGCTCGAGCATCCGGCCGATGCCGAACGGCGAGCGCACCGACAGCGCTTCCGACATGTGCTCCTCGAACATCGCCTCGTAGGAGGAGGCCTCGGAGCCGCCGCCGAAGAAGCCGTCCTCGAGCTGCGCCTCGCGCATCGTCTTGAGCATCTGGCGCACGAACAGGGACTCGAAGGCCTCCGCCGCCGCCCGCAGCTTCTCCCGCTCGGCCGCTCGCGGGTCGCCTGCCGGCCGCGCCGGGGCGGGGCCGACTCCCGGCAGCGGGCTCACAGGATCACCAGCTCGGCATGCAGGGCCCCCGCCGCCTGCATCGCCTGGAAGATGGCGATCATGTCGCGCGCCGAGACGCCGATCGCGTTGAGCGCCTCGACCACCTGACCGACGCTCACTCCGTCCTGGAGCGTGATCACCCGGCTCGGCTCCTCACCGGCCGAGACCTGCTGCTGCGGCACCACTTCGGTCCGCCCCTTCGAAAACGGCGCCGGCTGGCTCGGCTCCAGCACGGTGCGCACCTCGACCGTCAGGTTGCCGTGCGCCACCGCCACGCGGGAGATGCGCACGTCGTTCCCCAGCACCACGGTCCCGGTCCGCTCGTTGATCACCACGCGCGCCGCCACGTCGGGGGTCACCTCGATCGCCTCGACCGCCGCCAGAAGCGCCACCGGATCGGAGGCGAGGGCCTCGGGCGGCGTGATGCGGACCCCGACCGGGTCCTCCGCCCGCGCCACATCCCCCCCAGCGTCCTGTTGACCGCCGCCGCCAGCCGCGTCGCGGTGGTGAAGTCGGGATCCTTCAGCAGCAGTCGGAACGCACCCTGTGGTGCCAGGCTCGTCGGCACGGCGCGCTCGATTC
>DASTNM010000451.1:0-3106 GCA_035762745.1 Candidatus Polarisedimenticolia bacterium | reverse complement strand
TCGACGTCCTGACCGGAGACCCGGCCCTGCGCGAGGCGCTCGAGTCGGGCCGTGACCTGCGCGCGCTCGAGCGCTCGTGGGCCGCGGAGATCCGGGCGTTCGAGAAGGAGTCGCGACCGCTCCGCCTCTATCCGGCGTAGGCGAAGGCCGCGGATCGGCTATCCTTGGCGCAGGGCGGACGACCATGACTCCGATCGAAGGCCTGCGACTTCCTGAACCTCTCCAGTCCCCCTGGGTCCAGGGGATCGTCGTCTTCGTCCTCTGGATGATCGTCTTCCTGCTGGTCAAGAAGGTGGTCCTCGGGGCGATGCACCGCATGGCGGCGCGCACCCGCTGGACCTGGGACGACGTCCTCGTCCAGGCCCTCTCGCAGCCCCTCCTGATCGCCATCGCCGCCAGCGGCCTCCTGGTCTCCGGCCGGGTCCTGCCGCTGTCACCCGAATGGGATCGCGCCTTCGACGTGCTGCTCGCCTTCGCCGTCGCCCTGGCGCTCGTCCTGTTCGTCGATCGCGCCTGCCGCGCGCTGCTCGACCGTGTCTCCGAGCGCTCGGCGGCGCTCGCGGGGGCGCGCGGCCTGATCCAGGGGATCGTGCGCGGTGTGATCATCGGCCTCGGCCTGCTGATCTTCCTCGACAGCATCGGCATCTCGATCACGCCCCTTCTCGCCTCGCTCGGCGTCGGCAGCCTGGCGGTGGCGCTGGCGCTGCAGGAGACGCTCGCCAACCTGTTCGCGGGGCTCTACATGATCGTGGACAAGCCGATCGAGGCGGGGCAGTTCATCCGCCTCGAGAGCGGCGAGGAAGGGTCCGTCGTGCATCTCGGGTGGCGGAGCACCCGGATCCAGACGCTGGCCGGCAGCCTCGTCGTGGTGCCCAACTCGAAACTGGCCGGGAGCGTGATCACGAACTACAGCCTGCCGCAGCCGGAGCTGTCGGTCCACGTCGATGTCGGGGTGCATCTCGCAAGCGATCTGCAAAGGGTCGAGCAGGTGACGCTCGCGGTCGCGCGCGAGGTGCAGAAGACCGTCACCGGGGCCGTGGCGGGCTTCGAGCCCTCCTTCCGCTTCCAGGCCATCGGCGAATCGAGGATCGTCTCCACGGCCACCTTGCGCGCCCAGGACTTCGTGGCGGGCTCTGTCGTGAAGCACGAGTTCATGAAGCGGCTGATCGCGCGCTACCGACAGGAGGGGATCGTCATCCCCTTCCCGACCCGCACGCTCGATCTTCAGGAGGGGCGCTGGCCGGCGCCCCCCGGGAACTGAGGCTCACCAACATGTCGAAGAGCGTCCCATCCCCCACCGAAATCATCTACCTGTCGCGCGCCGACGTCGAGGCGGCGGGCGTGCCGATGACCGGCATCATCGAGCGGCTCGAGGCCGCCTTCCGCGAGAAGGGGCATGGACGCGTCGAGATGCCTCCGAAGCCGGGGATCCATCCCGGGACGAAGGGCAGCGACAACTTCATCCACGCCATGCCGGCCCTCATCGGCGCTCTCGGGGCGGCCGGCGTCAAGTGGGTCAGCGGGTTCCCCGGCAACCTCGAGCGCGGCCTGCCCTACATCTCGGGCCTGCTGATCCTCAACGACCCTGAGACCGGGCTGCCGCGGGCGGTGATGGACGCCACCTGGATCACAGCCATGCGCACCGGCGCCGCCACCGCGGTGGCGGTGAAGTGCCTGGCGCGGCCCGGCGCGGCGTCGTTCGGCATCCACGGCTGCGGTGTGCAGGGGCGCACGAACCTGGAGGCGGTCGCCGCCGTCCTGCCCACCCTGCGAAAGGTGCGCGCCTTCGACATCGATCCTGCGCGCACCGCGCGCTACGTCGACGAGATGCGGGCCCGCCACCCCGGCCTGGAGATCGAGGCGGTCGCGACACCGCGCGCCGCCGTCGAGGGGATCGACGTCATCGTGACCGCGGGGCCGATACGCGTCCACCCGCAGCCGGTCCTCGAGGCGGCCTGGTTCGGCGAGGGAGCGCTCGGGGTGCCGCTCGACTACGACTCGTACTGGAAGACCGAGGCGCTGCGGTGCGCGGCACGCTTCTACACCGACGACACCGGTCAGATCCTGCACACCCGGAAGGGGGGCGTCTATTTCCAGCAGATCCCCGAGGTCTACGCCGACCTCGGCGAGGTCCTGGCCGGCCTCAAGGATCCGCGCCGCGCCCCCCGCGAGCGCCTCGTCTGCATGAACCTCGGCATCGCCCTCGAGGACATGGCGACGGCGCCTCTGGTTCTCGAGGCGGCGCAGCGGCGCGGCCTCGGAACCCGCCTGCCGCTCTGAGCCGGAGAGCCCCGCCGCGGGCGGGGTCCGGCCGGCTCGCCGCCTCGCGCCGCCCCCTCGCCGACGTCCCATATCGTGGTATGCTTCGGCTCTCTTGTCTGGCCCCTGGAGGACACCGATGACGCCTTCCCCCAAGACGTCGGCCGGCAGCGCCACGAGCGCCCGCCTCATCGATCTCGCCGAAACCTGGAGCGCCCACAACTACCACCCCCTGCCGGTCGTGCTGGTCCGGGGCGAGGGGGTCTGGGTCTACGACCCGGACGGCAACCGCTACATGGACATGCTGTCGGCCTACTCCGCCCTCAACCAGGGGCACCGGCACCCGCGCATCGTCCAGGCGCTCAAGGATCAGGCCGATCGGATCACCCTGACGTCGCGCGCCTTCCACAACGAGCTGTTCGGGCCGTTCTGCGAAAAGCTCTGCCGGCTCGCCGGCACGGAGATGGCCCTCCTGATGAACAGCGGCGCCGAGGCGGTCGAGACCGCCATCAAGACCGCCCGCAAGTGGGGCTACCTGGTCAAGAAGGTGCCGCGGCCCAAGGCGGAGATCATCGTCTGCGAGAACAACTTCCACGGCCGGACCACGACCATCGTCGGGATGTCCTCGGAGCCGCAGTACCGCGACGACTTCGGGCCGTACGACGGCGGCTTCCGGATGATCCCGTACGGTGATCTCGCGGCGCTCGAGAAGGCGATCACGCCAAGAACGGTCGCCTTCCTGGTCGAGCCGATCCAGGGAGAGGCGGGGATCCTCGTTCCGCCCGCGGGGTTCCTGAAGGCGGCGCTCGATCTGTGCCGCCGCAACCGCGTGCTCCTGATCGCCGAC
>DASTNM010000450.1:0-2729 GCA_035762745.1 Candidatus Polarisedimenticolia bacterium | reverse complement strand
GCCCTTCGATTCGATCGAGGTCGGCCACGTAGATCGTCCTGGCGCGAAGACGGTCGCGGTAGGCCTCGAGCAACGCCACCGGATCTGAGAGATCGGAGGCGGCCGTGCCGAGGAGTCGGCTCTTGACCGGGAGATAATGGGCGCGCTCGCCGGCGGGGCCGCGTACCGCCCGTCCATCCCGCAGATCGATCACCGGTATAATGCGCATGTCCGCGCCCTCCCGCCCGGCCTCGCCGCCGCGCCGCGGCGCACGGTGATTCTCCCATGAAGATCGTGGTCCTCGAGCATCTCACTTCGGCTCCGCGCACGGATCCGAAGCACGCCCTCGAGGCCGAGGGGCGGGCGATGCGCGACGCCGTCTGCGAGGACCTGCTGCGGCTGCGTGGGACGACCGTGGCGGTGCTGGAGCGTCACGCCGCGAGCGGAACGGTCCGCCCCGCGGTGGGGGCGACGCCCAGCGGCCGGCTGAAGAAGGTGGGTGTCGGGACCGATCGCGATGACGCCTTTCGCACCGCCCTGCACGCGGCGGACGCGGCCCTCGTGATCGCTCCCGAGGAGGGGGGCCTCCTGGAGCGTCTCGGGCGCCTCGTCGAGGAGGAAGGCCGCGTACTCCTCGGCCCCTCGGCGCGCGCCATCGCGCTGGCCGGCGACAAACTCGAGACGGCCCGCTGTCTCGCCGCCGCCGGCCTGCGCACCCCGGCGACTGAAACGCTGACGTTCGCCTCCGCCCGGCGGGTCCTGGCCCGTCGCGCACCCCCCTTCATACTCAAGCCGCGCGACGGCTGCGGCGGCCTCGGGGTCGTCCTGGTTCGCCGCCGCGCCCGGATCGACGCGGCGATCGCGGCCGTCCGCCGCGCCACGGCGCGGCACGACTTCCTGGTCCAGGAGGCGATCGCGGGTGAGGATGCCAGCGTCGCGGTCGTCAGCAACGGCGGGGAGATCCTGGCGCTGCCGCTCTGCCGGCAGCGCCTCCGACGCGGGGCCGCTCTCGTCTACACGGGAGGCGAGACCCCCTGGCGACACCCTCTGGAGGAGGCGGCGCTGGCGCTCGCCCGGGCGGCGGTCGGGGCTCTGGCGGGGCGCTCCGCCGCGACGCCCGCCAACGCGGTCCGGGGGAGCGGCGGCGCGCGCGGCTATTTCGGCGTCGATCTGGTCCTGGCGGCCGACGGCCCATGGGTGATCGAGATCAACCCGCGGCTCACCACCTCGTACGTCGGCCTCAGGCGGGTCCTGGCGCTGAACCCCGCGGGGTTGATCGTCGACGCCGTCCTGGGTCGCTCCCTCCCGGAGCGGATCGCGACGCGCGGGCGCTGCCGTTTTACCCGCGACGGGAGAGTTGTGGGATTCTCGCCGCCCGTAGGAGACGGGGGATGGCGATCTATTTCGGCTGGGACATCGGCGGCGTCCACCTGAAGCTGGCGCGCCTCGAGACCGGCGTGCCGGGCCACCGGGCGGTGCTGCGGACCTGGATCGAGCCGTTCGAGATCTGGAGAGACGCCGGGGCCCTCCCCGGACGCCTGCGGCGGATGCTGCGCGCGGCCCGGCCGGGCTCGCGCCGGACGGGCGGCCGCCGCGGGGGGCTCGAGCCGCCGGCGCCGCACGCCGTCACGATGACGGCCGAGCTGTCGGACGTCTTTGCCGAACGCGCCGCAGGGGTGCGGGCCATCCTGTCGTCCTGCGCCGCGGCCTTCGCGCCGGCGACGATCGGTGTCCTGGACCTCGAGGCCAGGCTCGTGACGCCGGGCGAGGCGCTCGAGTGGCCGCTGCGCGTCGCCGCCGCGAACTTCATGGCGACGGCCCGCCTCGCGGGTCGACTGTGCCCCTCGGTCCTTCTGATCGACGTCGGCAGCACGACGACCGACATCATCCCGATCCGGGGGGGGCGGCCGCGCCCCCATGGGCGGACCGACACCGAGCGTCTGGTCTCGGGTGAGCTGGTCTACACCGGTCTTCTGCGCACGCCGCCCGGCGCGCTGACGGACAGCGTGCCGCTCTCCGGCGGGCGCTGCCGCGTGTCGTCCGAGTACTTCACCATCATGGCCGACGTCTACCGCCTCCTCGGGAGGATCGACGAGGCCGAGTACACCGTGCCGACGCCCGACGGTCGGGGCAAGGGGCGCGCCGACGCGGCCGCGCGCCTGGCGCGTCTCGTCTGTTCGGAGACGGCGACTCTCGGGGCGGAAGCGATCGAGAGAATCGCCTCCTTCCTGGAGGAGCGGCAGGTGGAGCGTGTGGCCGCGGCCGTCAGCGAGGTGCTGGCGCGCCAGCCCGCTCCCAGGCCGGCGCGGGCGGTGATCGCCGGTGCCGGGTCGTTTCTGGCCGAGGCGGCGGCACGGCGCGCCGGTCTCGATCCTGTCCCCTTGACCAGCCTGCTGCCCGGGATCGCCGGCGAGCGATGGGATCGGGCGGCCCCGAGCGCCGCGCTCGCGCTGCTCCTGGCCGAGCGGGCGGGCGAGACGATCCTGAGCGGCTCCGGATCGGTGCGGACGGGTCCCGGCGGCCGACGCGGCCGCCCCGTCCGCGGCGGCCGTCCGCCCGAGACGGTCACTTGAGCGCCCGGGGCGAGCCTCCCTTCCACTGGGACCTGGTGCTCAAGGTCGGGGGGAGCCTGATGGAAGGCGCCGCGCTGCGCCCGCTGCTCGCGCGCCTGGCGCGCCTCGCCGGGCGCCGGCGCCTGCTGGTGATCCCAGGGGGCGGACCGTTCGCCGACCAGGCGCGCGCCGCGCGCC
>DASTNM010000449.1:0-2034 GCA_035762745.1 Candidatus Polarisedimenticolia bacterium | reverse complement strand
ACGCTGGCCGGTCGCATCCGCAGGATCATCGGGAAGAGGCGCGGTGCCGTCGAGAAGAAGATGTTCGGCGGTCTCGCCTTCATGCTCGACGGCAGGATGTGCTGCGGCATCATCGGACGGGACCTGATGGTGCGCGTCGGGCCGGAGCGGTACGAGGAAGCTCTCGCGGAGCCACACACCCGGCCGATGGATTTCACCGGTCGGCCGTTGACAGGCTTCGTGTACGTGGCTCCGGCCGGGTATGAGAGCGACGCGGCAGTTCGCAGATGGATCGGGTGGGGCGTCGCCTTCGTGTCCACTCTGCCGGCGAAGCGAGGCCGGCGCAAAGGTCCTGGTACCCCGAGGCGCGGGAGGTAGCATGAGACGGTACGTCCCGTCCTTGCTCGCCTATGCAGGGACAGGGGCTGCCTTGACTCCTCTTATGGCCCTGGCGTCGCGGCGACTGCTGCAGAGCCGCGCGCGAGACCGTGGCCGGTGGCATCCGGACCCCATGCGAAGGGTACGGGGGGGATCGCAAGGGCGGTGTCTTTCAAGATAGCTTCCACCTGCGCCTGGGTGAGGGCGGGGTTCTTCTCGAGCATCTGAGCCACGATGCCGGTGACGTGAGGGCATGCGAACGAGGTGCCGAAGATGAAATTGGAGATCGAGTCGAACGCAACCTCTCGTCCATCGGAGAACCCGGGTCCGATGAGCCACTCGCCGAAAACGAACGACCCCGGAGCCAGGACATCGATCAGACTTCCGGGAGGCACGGTGCCCGGTTCGCGCCCGGAGAAGCGAGCCACATAGACCTGGGCGGGATCGTTCGGCGGCACGGCATCGAAGAACCATTCCGGGGTGTCAAACTCGCCAGTCCATCCCACGGCGCCCGCCGTGATCGATTCAGGCAGGCGTCCGGGGAAGGCAATCGAACCGGGCGCGGGTCCGAAGTTCCCCGCAATCGTGACGAAGATGACTCCCTGGCCGATCGTGAAATCGATGGCATCCTTGACGATCTGAGAATCGCCGACCGCCTGGCTGCTGAAATTGATCACCACTGGTCCCGGCAGGACCCCATCCCTCTTGAGACGCCCGACGTAGAGAATCCCGGCTGTCCACCAGGAAAACCACGAGTAATTGAACTGGTTGATGACCCGGATGGGCAGAATCGTCGCTCCCGGTGCGGCTCCGCCCACGGGTCCGAATTCCGAGGGAAAGCCGACGATGATGGAGGCGACCGCCAGCCCGTGCGGAAAGAGCCCGATGTGCCCGCCGACTCCCCTCACGGCGTTGACCGGGTTGTGGAAGTCGCCCCATCCCTCAGGCCCGAACCCCGCAGCATGGGTGAGGTCCACGCTCGTAAGAGGGAGAAACTCCGGCCAGTTCTGCGGCAGTCCGGAGTCCACCACCGCGACCGTGACTCCCTTCCCGCTGAACCCCGTCCCCGCAGTCTGGGCCATGGAGAGATTCCACGTCTGGAGCGAGCCGGTGGAAGCGAACGGCGGGACCATGGTGGATACAGCCGACGACGTGCCCGCCGACGAGTCCGAGCTGCCATCCTCCGGCTGGACTTGAGAGTCCGGTTCGACCAGCGCGACGGCGGGATCCGCGACAAGCTCTCCCATCTTCGACAAGGGGACGGACATCGCCATGGCGTTGATCTCGGGCCATACATAGGCGACATGGGAGGCATGCGAAGAAATAGCGGAGATGAGATCGGGAGTCAAAGGCGTCCGACTCTTGACGAGGAGCGAGACACTCCCGTTCGTATCCCCGCCGGCCACGGCACAGCCCCAACCGCCGGCCATCAAGGCAAACACCGCCAGCGTATGCTTGAAGGAGGGCCACGAAGAGGGTTGGAGTCCGCGCGAGGGCTTGGTGTCCATTGTTTCTCCTCCTGGGGACAGGTTCACAGGCGCCGCGACACAACCTCTGGTCGAGCTGAAGAGACGTTCTCTAGGGGGAAGAATACGCCTGAACAGCCCGCGTGCCAACCATTATAGAGATTCAGTTCGAACTCTCCGGAACATGTGCACGCACATTACCCCCGGGTTG
>DASTNM010000448.1:0-3306 GCA_035762745.1 Candidatus Polarisedimenticolia bacterium | reverse complement strand
TCGGAGCGGTAGATCCCCAGGATCCGCTTGCGCGAACGTTCGAGGACGCGCAGCACCTCGGCTTCGGCGCGGCCCCGCCCGTCGTCACGCACGACGCGCACCGCCACCCGGTCCCCATCCATCAGGTCACCGAGCGCGCGCCCGGGGATGAAGAGGTCCGGCCCGCCGGCGTCCGGGGTCACGAAGCCGAACCCTCGCGGGTTGCGCTGCAGCCGGCCGGTGATGGAACGCGCTCCTCCGTTCCGGCCCGCGCGGGTGCCGCCCGGCGCCGCGGAACGAAGCGTGCCGGACCCCGCCGCCGCGGGTCGCCGCGGCCCCTCCGCGCCCCGGCGGACCGCCGCGAAACGGTGGCGGTCGACCTTGACGACCTCGGACTCGTTGATCAGATCGCGCAGGATCCTCTTGAAGTCGTTGCGCCGCGCCCTCTCGACCCGCAGAAGGCGGATGAGGTCACGCAGCGCCGCCGGGCGATAACCCGGCTGCCGCATGAAGGCGATCAGATCCTCGCGCAACTCCCGCAATGCCCTGTCGCTCATCGCCCCGTCCCGTCCACTCGTTCGCTCCGAACCACCCGGCGGCCGCCCGCGGGGCGCATCCTATCACCGGCGCGGGATCGCTCGCGCCTCGGCCGGCCGCTGGCCGTGGCGGGTCGCGCGCCTGGCCCGGTGCTAGAATATCTGCGCCCGGCCCCGACGGGCCTTTCTCCTGAGGAGTCCACCATGACGCGACGTCTTCTGCCGATCACTCTCACGTTGATCTTCCTGGTGCTTCCACCCGCGCTCGCCGCGGCCCATGAGCAGGGCAGCGCCGCCTCCTCCGATATCACGGTCAGCGGCGAGGTGCTCGACCTCGCCTGCTACGTGAGCGACGGCGCGAAAGGGCCGCAACACCAGGCGTGCGCCGTCTCCTGCGCCCAGGCGGGACAGCCGATGGGTCTGCTGACCGCCGAAGGGAAGATCTACATCCTCTTCGCCGACCACGCCGACGGCTCGCCCTACGACAAGACGAAAGCCCTGGCCGGCGCCAAGGCCGAGATCAAGGGGGAGCCGGCGGAGAAGGGCGGCCTCAGCGGCCTCACGGTGCACGCGGTCAAGAAAATCTAGCGCCGATGCACAACACCGCTGTCCCGGCGGCGCTCGGCCTGCTGCTTCTGACCGCCGGCTGCGCCAACGGCGACGCCGCGCTCGGGGTGACGGTCCTGCCTCCGCCGGGCAGCCAGGTGACCTTCTCGCGGGATATCCAACCGATCTTCAACGCCTCCTGCGCCGTCTCCGGGTGCCACGCGGCCCCGGTGGCCTCGCCCATGAGTCTCGAGCCAGGCCAGTCGTATGCCGAGCTCGTCGGCCCACAGGGAACCGGCGTCTCGAGCTGCGAGGCGCCCGCGCTGAAGAGAGTCGAACCCGGGAACAGCATGTCGAGCTACCTGGTCCTCAAGATCACGGGCACGCAGGGGGCCGCCCTCCACGACGGCAGCTGCGCGGCGTGCGGTTTCGGCTTCGGTCCTGTCAGCGACTGCGGTGCCCCGATGCCTCTTTTCGGTCAACCGCTCGAAACACCGGTGATCCAACTGATCCGCGACTGGATAGACCAGGGTGCCAAGGAAAACTAGCCTCCTGCCGCCGCTGCTCCTCTCGCTCGCGCTGCCCGCCGGGGAGCCACGCGCGCAGGATCAGCCGCCCGTCGTCGTGGAGGAGTCGGCCGCCTTCGCGGCGGCGGGGCGCCTCTTGCACGCCCACTGCGCCATGGCGGGCTGCCATGCCGGGCCGAAGGCGGCGCAGGGGATGCGCCTGGAGGCGGAGCAGATCTACCGCTCCACGGTGAACGTCCGCGCCCGCACCGACGCGCGACGGCTGCGCGTCGTCCCGGGGGCGCCGGATCGAAGCCTCCTCTACCTGAAGCTGCTGCCGCAGGCCGAGGGACATTACCGTGGGCCGCGCATGCCGCTGTCGATGGACCCGTTGACCGAGGCGCAGATCGCCCTGGTGCGGCAATGGATCGAAGCGTTCCCCGCCGACCTCTGGGGACACCCGCCGGCCGCCGAGGTGGTGACCGCTGCGCCGCGTACGTTCCAGGATTCGACCCTCGCCAACCTCCCCACCCCGGACTCCCTCGGCGCCGGGACGCTCGAGTTCCGAATCCTGCACCGCTTCAAGCCGTCGGCCCCCGACGCCGGCGGGCAGGGGCTTTACGGTCTGGACGGCGGCGCCTGGATCTCGTTCGGCCTGGCTTACGGTCTGGGCGACTCGCTCGAGGTCGGCCTGAGGCGCACCAACCTGCAGCGTGACTACGAGGCGTTCGCGAAAGGGACGCTCCTGCGCCAGGCTGCATCGCGCTCCCCCCTGTCGCTCGCCCTGCGCGGCAGCGTCTCGAGCGCGCGTGACGACACCGGCGGCATCGCCAACCGCACGCGCTGGGCCGGGCAGGCGATCGTCGCGCGCCGCCTGGGTGAGCGGGTCTCCCTCATGCTCGTTCCGACCTACGTCACCCGCACTAATTTCCAGGATGCGACCGACCGGAGAGGCACCGGCGTCGTGGGCCTCGGCGCCGAGTGGCGCCTCTCGCCCAGGCACGCGGTGACCGCCGAATGGGTCGTCCAGACCTCCGGCGTGAAGGCGGCCTACCAGGGAGGTGCCGTCGGCTACAGCATCGGCACCGCGAGGCATGTCTTCCACCTGCTCCTGACCAACACGCCGGGGACCCACACCGACCTCTACGCGCCCGGAGGTGATCTCGATCCCGGCGCCGGTGATTTTCGTCTCGGCTTCAACATCAGCCGCACCTACGCCACCCGTCACTGAGGAGAGAGCGCGATGACCGAGCCGGTGACCGCTTCGCCGCCCGCCTTCAAGGATCGCAGCGTCCTGCTGACCCTCGTCGGAGTCGTCGAGATTCTCCTCGGTGCTCTGAGTCTCCTGATCGGAGCGATTTCGTGCGTCGGCCTCTTCGTCGGCCGGCTGGTACCCGGCGCCTCGACCTCGGCGATGACCCCCGCGGTCGCCATGATGTCGACTTCCGTTTATTTCTTTACCGCGGCGTTATTCGTCTGGATCGGCATCGGCACCATCAAGGGGCGGCGCTGGGCGCGCGCGATCATGCTGATCGTCTCCTGGCCCTGGCTCATCGCGGGGACTCTGTCCCTCATTCTCGTTGGTCTCCTGATCGTGAGGATGCCGCAGATCCAAACACCGGAACTCTCCTCCTCCGTCATGACTTTCGTCCTGTTCCTCGTCCTCGGCTTCGCATCGATCTTCTCCACTTTTCTCCCCGGCCTCTTCCTGCTCTTCTACGGCAGTCAAAACGTCAGGG
>DASTNM010000447.1:0-3400 GCA_035762745.1 Candidatus Polarisedimenticolia bacterium | reverse complement strand
CGCGTCTCAGCGCGGTGGGGGGAGCGAGGCGAGCGGAGGGGAGGACCGCGCAGCGGTCCGGACCCGTGCCCGGCGACTGCAGGGCGTGGCGCTCCAAACTGGGGATGCCTCAGGGGGCGGCCCTGCAGTATGCCCGGTTTGAGGCGCCGTGCGCGGCGCCCCGCATCGTCAAGGCCGCAGGGCCGCCCAGACGTAACGGAGATAGCACAGAGGGTGACGATTTCGGAATCGCCCCCGGGGCGACTTGACTTTCGCTTCGGGACGCCTAGATTCTGCTGCAGCGTGTTTATATATATGCTTTCGCGTAGATAACAATGTGGCGTCAAGAGAGCATATATATAAACGTTTGACCTGAATCCCGAATCCTTCCCCATCAGCCAACCCGAGACGGGGGGTCGAAAGACCCCCCACCCGCCTTTTCCCAGGCTGGTGCGTTTTTGACAAGGCTCCGAGCGGATGGTACAGTTCAACGCCTATCCCCCGGGAGCCCGCGTCGATGCTGAAGCGTTCGCGCGCCAAGCTGGAAAAGGAATTGAAGACGCTCGAAAAGGAGTACCGCCAGGACCTCCCCAAGGAGATCCACCGGGCCCTCCAGATGGGCGACCTGCGGGAGAATGCCGAGTATCACGCGGCGCTGGAGCGGCAGCAGTTCGTCAAGGCCCGGATCGGCCACGTGCAGAAGCAGCTCAAGAACCTCGCGATGGTCGACCTGGAAGCGCTCCCGAAGGACCGGGCGGCGCTCGGGTCGAGTATTTCGGTCTACGATGTCGGCTCGGACCGGACACACCTCTATGAGCTGGTGATCCCCGACGAGGCCGACTTCTCGAAGGGGCTGGTGTCGGTCACCTCCCCGATCGGCCAGGCGCTCAACGGTCGCAAGGTCGGAGACCAGGTCACGGTCAAGCTGCCGGCCGGCACCCGTGAATACGAGATCGTCAAGATCATCACGCTCCACGAGAAGGACGACGAGGAATGAGATCGCGCCACACCCGCCAGGCGCTCCGGGCCTTCCTGACCACCGGGGTGCTGTCGGCCGGGCTGTTCCTCACCGCGTGCGCCCCCGCTCACGACGCCGAGAGCCTGTTCGCCCAGATGCACAGCGACGATGCCGAGGCCCGTCAGGACGCCTCCGAGACGCTCGACACCATTCTGAAGAACGGCGACTACAGGGTCTTCGTCCGAGGGGTGTCGAGCCCCAACCAGATGTACCGTGTGCAGTCGATACTCTTCCTGGCCCGTATGAGTCAGCCCGAGGCGCGGGCGGCGCTGCGCGATCTCCTGAAGGTCGAGGCACGCAGCCTCCTGCCCTACAACCCGATCCGCTTGAAACCAAGCAGTGAGATGACCGACAGCCGCATCCTGGTGGCGCACCTGATCGCCGAGGGAGGGGGCGACCCGGAGGCGGTCGGTGTCCTGCTGCGGGGAGTGGGGGAGGATCAGCCGGCGGAGGTTCTTTCCGGCACCTGCTTCGCCCTCGGCGCCCTCCGGGACCCGAAAGGGATCCCGTTCCTGGTCACGGCGGCGCACCACCCGGACTCCGAGGTTGTGCGGGCCGCCGTCCAGGCGGCCGGGCGCTTCCATGAGCCCGAGGCGCTGGCCGTCTTCCGGGTCGCCGCCTCCAATCCGACGCCGGAGGTGCGCATCGATGCCGTCACGTCGCTCACCTTCCAGGAGGGGCCGGGGGCGCTGGAGTTCCTGCGTACCCTGGCGGCGTCTGATCCGTCACCGGCGGTCCGCGCCCTGGCGATCCGACAGATGGAACGATTCAAGGATACCTCGGTCGTGCCGTTCCTCATCAGCCAGCTCGGCAGCGCCGATCAGCAGTTGCGCGGTGCGGCCTACGACGTGCTCCAGCGCCTGACCGGGCAATCCATGCCACCCCGCCTCGAGGCCTGGTCGCGCTGGTGGGCGCGCAACGGGGCGCGCGCCGCGATCCACTGAGATGACTCTTGCCTTCTACGAGACGCTGACGCGCCGTCTGCGCTCCGGCCGCAGCCTGGCGGTGGCGACGCTCGTGTCGCGTCAGGGATCGACGCCGCGCGGCTTCGGTGCCAAGATGATCGTCGGCGAAGAGGGAGACGCCGACTTCAGCATCGGCGGCGGCGCCTTCGAGGCGCTGGTGATCGAGGATGCCCGCGAGGCGATCCGGGAAGGGCAGGGGTTCGAGAAGGAGTACCGCTTCAGCGAGCAGGGGGAGGGGGCTCTGGGGATGGTCTGCGGCGGGAGCGCCCGCGTGCTCTTCGAGGTGATCCGCCCTCCCGCGCCGCTCCTCGTCTTCGGCGGCGGGCATGTCGGCCGCGAGGTGGCGCACCTCGGCGCCCGGCTGGGGTTCGACGTCACGCTCGTGGACGACCGGGAGCGCTTCCTCGATCCCCGGCGCGTCCCCGAGGGGGTCCGCTTGGTGCGCGTCGAGCATGACTTCTCGGGCGATCTGCCGGCCATTCCGCGCGGCGCCTACGTGGCGATCGTGACCCGCTGCCACCGCACCGATCTGGCCGCGGTCCGGCACGCCGTCGGCCGGGGGGCGGCCTACGTCGGGCTGATCGGCAGCCGCCGCAAGATCGCCACGGTCCAGGAGCGGGCGGAGGAGTTGGGGACCCCTGGTGAGGCGCTGGCCGAAGTGCACGGCCCGATCGGCCTCGCGATCGGGGCCGAGACGCCGGAGGAGATCGGTGTCAGCATCGCGGCCGAGATGATCGCCGTCCTGCGCGGGGCGGCGGCGGACGGGAGCCTCGACGCGCACGCCGGGCTCCGCGGGAGGCAGGTCGTCGGGCCGCTGCCCGCGGCGAGGACGATCACACCGATCTCACGCCGCCGGCGCCTCTCGGTCGGCCGGCCGATCAGGCCAGGTTCCTGAAGATCATCCAGAGGATCTTTCCGCCGGCGCGCAGCGTGCCCCCGAGCGTGCCGGTGATCTTGGACACCCCGACCCGCCGGCGGTATGAGACCGGCACCTCGACCGTCCGCAGCCCCTGCCTGATCGCCCGGACCTGCATCTCCGCCGTCCAGCCGAAGTCCCGATCGCGCATCCCGAGAGCCTGCAGCCGGTCGAAGCGGATGGCGCGAAACGGTCCGAGGTCGGTGCAGCGCGCTCCATAGAGCAGTCGGATGAGCCGGGTCGCCAGCCAGTTCCCGAACAGGGCCTGCGGCAGGAGCGCCCCCGGCTCGCGCCGCCCGAGCCGGCGCGAGCCGATCACCAGGTCGCACTCGCCGCGCCGCAGCGGCTCGAGCAGGCGCGGCATCTCCTCCGGGTGGTCGCTGAAATCGCCGTCCAGGAAGACGATCACGTCGGGCCGCTTGGCGACGAGGTATTCGATCCCCTTGAGGCAGGCGGCGCCGTACCCGCGATGCGGCTCCTCGACCAGCGTGGCCCCCCGCGCGCGGGCCACGGCCGCGGATC
>DASTNM010000446.1:0-2680 GCA_035762745.1 Candidatus Polarisedimenticolia bacterium | reverse complement strand
GTTGGCGGGGAACGTGCGTTGGCTGCGGCGGATGGGTGGGCTCGGGGCCCCGAGCGACGCGCGGGCGTGAGCGTCGGCGGAGCCGGTCCTCCGGCCCCTCCCCTTCGCCGGGGGGGACGCCGCGGCGCTACCTCCGCGCCGCCAGCCAGCCCTGGATCTTCTCGGCCACCTTCGCCGGCGTGAAGCCGAAGAGTTCCACGAGCGCCTTCTCGGGGGCGCTCTCGCCGAACCGGTCGATGCCGATCACGAGGCCGTCGCGCCCGACGTACCTCCACCATTCGGTGCCGCGGGCGGCCTCGACGGCGCAGAGCGCGTGGGACGGCGGCAGGACCGCGTCCCGGTACGAGGCGGGCTGCGCCTCGAAGCACTGGAGGCAGGGGATGGAGACGAGCCGGGCCTGGACGCCCTTCTGCGCGAGCAGGTCGATCGCCTGGGAGGCGAGCCCGACCTCGGAGCCGGTCGCGAGGATCGTCAGCTTCGCCGCCGCGTTCTCGCGGACGACGTACCCCCCCTTCGCGAAGTCGGCCGCGGCGAACGGCTCCGTCCGGGCGACCGCCGGGATCTTCTGGCGGCTGA
This sequence comes from Candidatus Polarisedimenticolia bacterium, assembly GCA_035762745.1. Lineage (GTDB taxonomy): Bacteria > Acidobacteriota > Polarisedimenticolia > Gp22-AA2 > Gp22-AA2 > DASTNM01. Next base: position 2,104 of record DASTNM010000446.1, on the reverse strand, counting down.
GGATCAGCGCGGTCGGGCCCTCGCGCCGCCGGAGCGCGTGGGCGAGCGCCGCCGCGGTCTCCTCGCCGTCGTACGGCCGGACGACGTGGAGGTTGGGGATCGCGCGGAGCGCCGTCAGGTGCTCGATCGGCTGGTGGGTGGGCCCGTCCTCGCCGAGGAAGACGGAGTCGTGCGTCCAGACGTAGATCGACTGGAGCTTCGAGAGCGCAGCGAGCCGCACCGACGGGCGCATGTAGTCGGCGAACTGGAGGAAGGTGGCGCTCATCGGAATGAAGAGGCCGTCGTAGGCGAGCCCGTTGGCGATCGCGCCCATCGCGTGCTCGCGGATGCCGTAGTGGATGTTGCGCCCCGAGAACTTGCCGGGGGCCACGGAGCCGCCGCCCTTGATCTCGCTGAGGTTCGACTCGGCGAGGTCGGCGGAGCCGCTGACGAGCGCCGGGACGATCGGGCCGGCCTTCTGGATCACCGCCTGGTTGAGCTTGCGCGTCGCCTCCGCGCCGGCGGCGCCGTCGAGGAGCCGCGCGGCGATCTCCTCGGGGACGTACCGCTCGAGGTGGGCGTCGAGCAGCGCGGCCTTCTCCGGATTCTCCTTACGCCAGCCGGCCTCGCGCTTCTTCGCGGCGGCGTAGGCGGCCTGCTTGCCGGCGAGGACCCCCTCCCAGAGCCCGCGGACCTCGTCGGGGACGTGGAACCGCGGCTCGAGCGGCCAACCCAGGTTCTTCTTGGTGGCGGCCAGCTCCTCCTCGCCCAGCGCGGCGCCGTGGCAGGAGGACTTGCCCGCCTTGTTGGGCGAGCCGAAGCCGATGGTGGTCTTCACGCGGATGAGGCTCGGGCGGACCGTCTCCCCCTTCGCGGTCGCGATCGCCTTCTCGATCCCGTCGAGGTCGCGGCCGTCGACCGTCTGGACGTGCCAGCCCTGCCCCTCGAACCGCTCGGTGATGTCCTCCTCGGTGAAGGTGAGGTCGGTCTTGCCGTCGATCGTGATCCCGTTGTCGTCGTAGAGCGCGATCAGCCGGCCGAGCCTGTGGTGCCCGGCGAAGGAGGCGGCCTCGTAGGCGACCCCCTCCATCAGGTCGCCGTCGCCGCACTCGACGAAGACGTGGTGGTCCTCGACCGGGTTCCCCGGACCGAGCCGCGCCGAGAGCATCGCCTGGCCGAGCGCGAAGCCGACCGCGTTGGCGAGCCCCTGGCCCAGCGGGCCGCTCGTGATCTCGATCCCCGGGAGCATGCCGAACTCGGGGTGGCCGGCGGTCTTCGCGTGGAGCTGGCGGAACCGCTTCAGCTCGTCGAGCGGGACGTCGTAGCCGGCGAGGTGGAGCATCGCGTAGAGGAGCATCGACCCGTGGCCGCCCGACAGGACGAAGCGGTCGCGGCCGACCCAGCGCGGGTCCTTCGGGTTGAAGCGCAGGGCGCGCGTGAAGAGGACGAAGGCCGCGTCGGCGAACCCCATCGGCATCCCGGGGTGGCCGCTGTTGGCCTGCTGGACCGCGTCCGCCGCCAGCATCCGGATGGTGTTGATCGCCTGCTGCTCGAGCTCGTCGTGGACCGTGGGCACGTGCGCCTCCGTGGGAGGGGCGCAAGATCGCGCAGGCGACCCGGGAGATCAAGGGGTCGCGGCCGCCCCGGCGCCCGGCGGTCAGGGCCAGTCGCGCCGGCGGAACAGGAAGCGCAGGAGTCCCTCGACGATCCAGCCGAGGAGGCCGAAGCCACGCCCCCGGCGGCCCCACCCCGGCCTTCCCCAGCCCCCGCCCGGCGGCGGCCCGAAGTCGCCGAGCCCCTCCAGATCCAGCCGGCGGCGCTCGGCGTCGCCGACCTCGCGCGCGAGCGTCTCGGCCATCGCGCGCTGCGCCCGCGCCGCCTCGTCCTGCGCCTCGCGCTGGGCGCGCTCCAGCTCCGCCACCTGCGACGCCTCGACCGCCGCCTGCGCGCGACGCTCCTCGGCGAGCCGCGCGTTGAACGCGCGCTGCTCGTCGGTCCGGAGGTCCGCGCCGCAGTTGGAGCAGAGGGTGGCGCTCCGGTTGTGATCCATCTGGCAGGCGGCGCAGCGGACGAAGGGGAGCGCGCCCTCCTCGACTTCGGGCGCGACGTCGAGCGGCCGCTCGGC
>DASTNM010000445.1:0-4830 GCA_035762745.1 Candidatus Polarisedimenticolia bacterium | reverse complement strand
GAGCATCTTCTTGTGGTCGCCGGCCTCTTTCTCCATCGCCATGCGCGCCGACTGGATCTCCTGTTCAAGACCGGCGATGCGTCGCTCCGCTTCGTCGCAGAAGGCCTGCAGCGCCGCCCCCCCCTTGCGCTGGTAGGCGTCGAGCGCCTGGATCTCCTCGCAGGCGGTCTCGATGATCTGCTCGAAGGGCACGCCGAACGCTTTGAGCGACGCTGCGACGATCTGGCGCTTCACGCCCGCCTCGGCGCCGGCGGGGAGGCTTTCGAGGAGACCGTCCGCTTTGGAGAGCCGGTCCCGGGCCTCCGTGTCGATACCGAATGCCGCGAATACGGCATCGAAGTCGACGACGCCCCCCGACGCCGTTGGCAACTCGCCGATGGGCTCGACGGCCGGTGGGGGAAGGGCCGTATCAGTAGGCCCCCGTGAAGCTTCCCCCACGTCCGGATCGTTCTCGCCCCGGACAACGAACCAGCCCAGGACCGTCTCGCCCCAGCTCTTCTTGCCGCCAGTCATGGATGCCCCCGCGGCCGTAGGAATACCTCACCCCAGAATAGATTACAGCGTTCGCGCCGCCGGTGTCCATGGCCCCCGGGGGAGAGTTCGGAATCCGCAAAGGGGGCAGAGGCGCGAGGACTCGCTGTCTGATAGAGCGGGAAAGGGTCCGGGGGGAGCATCTACTCCAGTCGAGCCCGCGATGCCACGTGTAACCTCCCGAGGGCTCGAGACCAGGTGGTTGAGTATTTCTTGCCGTCAAAGGCCGCCAAGCCCATCACCAGCCAAGGAGAAACCGGCGCTCATCGTCCCCCACATGAGCGACCAGCCCTACTGGGGCCGGCGCGTGCACGAGATTGGGGCCGGTGTGAAGCCCGTGCCGCGTCATAAGCTGACCGTGGAGACTCTTGCCTCAGGGCTGGATCAGCTGGCCAGGGGTACCCGCATCCGGGATGGCGCCGCCGCGCTCGGCGAGAAGATCCGCGCGGAGCGCGGTATCGAGGCAGCGGTGGCGGCCATCGAGGGGCTGATGCGCTGATCGGGTTGAATCGTGCGCTCGCGCAATGATCCGCTGGCGCCTGCACCGAGTGGACGCACCAAGGGCGGGCCCCCGAGAGCGTGGAACGGCGCCTGGCGGCGCCGGGCCGCTTCGAGGGCCCGCCCTTGTGGAGATTGACCCGCCTCGGGCTGCGCGACGGAAGGCTCAGCCCGACGAGAGAGGATCTCTACGCCGCGCGGTACTTTCGCTGCAGCTTCTTGTACGATGCGATCGCCCGCTGGTGCTTCTTCCGTGCCTGGACGGCCTGCCGGAACGCCCGCTTCATCCTGGCCTGCAGCTTCCTGCGTGTCCTCTTGGTCATCGTTAACCTCCCGCCCCGAACTTAATTCCGCGGCCCTCCGGAGTCCAGCCCAACGAGATCGCCGCGCCCCGATCGTCCCCGAGCGAACCTGGCGCGAAGCGTCGGGGTGAGCATAGTCAAAATCTTGACCCGGCCAGGCCCCATCTCTCCCCTGCCGCATGGGTCGTCTTCCTGGTGCGCCTCGCCATCCGCGTGAATCATGCAATCTCCCGCGCTTGCGGAAGGTATTCCTCCGCCGCATATTGACCGACGGACCTCGAAGAGGGCAGGGGGGGCTTGTGCCGAGGGAGTGTCACCGTTTTCCAGATGCCCCTATCCGCCGCCCGTGGGGGGAGATGGTCCTCACCTCCCTGATCGTCGCCGCCTCCGCCACATCCCCTCGTGCCGTGCCGAGCGCAGACGCGCCGTCTCGCGGCGAGGCCGCGGGCCGCCTCGAGGGATCGGTCCTCGTCGGGCCGCAGTTGTCCGCCAGGAAGATCCGCTTCAGCCTCTATCCCGATCTGGCGCAGCCGGCGATCGCTTCCGAACCGCAGATCCCGGGTCACGAAGTGGGGAACGTGATCATCTCGTTCGAGCCGGCGCCGGCTCTCGACGGGACCGCTCCGCCACAGACGGCGCGCCCGGTGATGCGCCAGGAAGGGCTGACGTTCGTCCCGCACATCCTGGCCATCCCCCGCGGAGCCACGGTCGAGTTCCCCAACGGAGACGCGATTTTCCACAACGTTTTCTCCCTGTCGAAGGCGGCCTCGTTCGATCTCGGCAGGTACCCGAAGGGATCGTCCAAGTCGGTCCGCTTCGACAGGCCGGGGATCGTCAAGGTCTTCTGCCATATCCACTCGGACATGAGCGGCGTCATCGTCATCCTGGACAACCCGTATTTCGCCATCCCCGACGCGCGGGGCCATTACTCGATCGACGGCGTTCCCCCCGGCGAGTACAGGGTCAAGGCCTGGCACGAGAGGGCTCGTCCCCTCGAAAAGACAGTCCGGATCCAGGCGGGCCAGGCCTCGACGGCCGACTTTTCGATCCCCCTGACGGAGATACCCGGCGGTGAGTGAGTCACCCTGGGGGCGGATCCGGTCGGCCACCCTGTCCGCGAAGCTCATCCTGTTCAGCGCCCTGCTCACCGCCCTGGCGGTCGGCGTCGCCTTCCTGGCGCTCAGCCTCGAGCTGCGCAAGCACACGAGGCGTCTCCTCGCCGAAACCCTGGCGCAGAACCAGAAGATGCTCCTCGAAGTGCAGACGCGGGGGCTGCAGGAGCTGCTCCGCGCCTCGACCCTGATGTCCGACAGCCCCACACTGCGCGCCGCGATGGAGACCTACCGCGCGGAGCTGACCCCGAGGGCCGGCCCGCGGGCGGACCTTCTCGCGACCGTGCAGACGGAGGCGGAGAAGATCGCCGGCGGACTCGGGCGCGACCTCCTGATCGTGACCGATCGCGACGGTCGCGTCCTGGCGGTCAGCGGGCGGCCGGAGGACCGTCCAGGCGTCGGCGAGGACCTCTCGTCCCGACCCATCGTCCGCCACGCTCTCGAGCAGGACGGTCCGGTCGGGACGGGGAACTTCTCCGTTCTGCGAATCCGCGGACGCTATTTCCAGACCGGCTGCGTGCCAATCGTCCTGCAGGGGTTCATCATCGGCACCCTGACGCTGGGTGACAGGATCGACCAGGGATTCGTCGAGCACCTGGGGAGGTCGTTCGACAGCGAGATCGTGGTCACCGGGGGAGAGAGCGTCCTCGGCTCGACCCTGAGCGGGGCCGGCTGGCGCGGCTCAGCGACACCGACGCGGGCTCGTGAAGGCGACGAGGCGACCGACGCCGCCGCGGTCGTGTCGATCGGCCGCGACGAGTACGTCACGGCGCCCCTGACCCTGGGAGCGGACGAGGACGGGCGTCCGGTCACCCTGCACCTCCTGCACTCGCTGACGCGGGCGCTCGACGAGGCGAATCGATCCCTTCTGCGCACCCTCCTGGAATACGGCTCCCTGGTGGTCCTGGTGGCGGGTCTGTGCGCGTCGGTCGTGGCCCGATCGGTCCTCAGCCCTCTCGAGCGCTTCGTGAAGTTCATGCGCCAGGCGGCCGACGGCGGGGGCCAGCCGCCGGTCTTCGACCCCTCGGACGCCGGCGCGGAGGTGCGCGTGCTGAGCGAGACCTTCAGCCGGCTCATGGACTCGCTGCGTCGGCACGAGGAGCGCCTCCTGACCGCGGCCCGGGAAGACTTGCTCCGGCTGGAGAGGCTGAAGGAATCGGAGAAGCTCGCGGCCCTGGGGCGTCTCCTGGCTGGCGCCGCGCACGAGATCAACAACCCGCTCACGGGTGTCGTGGGCAACATCGAGATATTGCTGGCCCGCGAGGGGATCGCCCCGGACGTGCGGCAGACGCTCGAGACGATCCGTAAGGAGGGACAGAGGACCGTCGCTTTGGTGCGAAATCTCCTGAAAGTCGCGCATCGCGATGGCGGCCAGCGGACGATCGTCGACATCAACCAGATGATCCGCGACACCGCGGCGCTGCGGCGGCACGACTTCGAGAGGGCCGGGATGCGCATCGTCCTCGATCTCGCGCCCGCACCGGTGCGCCTGCCGGCCGTCGAGCTGGAGATTCAACAGGTGTTCCTGAACATCATCAACAACGCCTACGACGCACTCAAGACGACCCGGGGTCGTCCCGAGCTCACGATTCGCACCTCCGGGACGGATGACCAGGCCACGGTCGTCTTCACCGACAACGGCCCCGGGATCGAGGACCCGTCGCAGGTGTTCGAGCACTTCTACACGACCAAGCCCGTGGGCCAGGGAACGGGGCTCGGGCTCAGCATCTCCCACGCCATCGTGGAGAGCCACGGCGGGCGGATCACGGCCGAGAACGCGGCGGAGGGAGGGGCCCGCTTCACCGTCGTCCTGCCGCGCGCCGCTTCGCCGTCGGCCGATGCCGCCCCGCCCCGGGCCGCGGCCGAGCCTCTCCCGGCGCCGAGGCGCCTCCTTCCGATCTCGGTTCTCGTGGTGGACGACGAGCCGGTCGTTCTGGAGCTGCAGATGGCGATTCTCGGCTCCCTCGGGGCGAAGGCCGTCGCGGCTCGCTCCGGGGCCGAGGCGATCGAGCTCCTGCGCAAGAGGGACTTCGACCTGATCGTCTCCGATCTTCTCATGCCCGGTGAGCAGTCGGGGAAGGACCTGTACCACTGGGTCGCAGCCCACCGCCGTTCCGGCACCAGGGGTTTCCTGTTCGTGACGGGGGACACGCTCGGAGAGGAGGTCTTCCTGGAGGAGGTGAAATCGAGATGCGTGCTGAAGCCGTTCACGATGGAGGAGTACGTGTCCGCACTGAGAGAGACCTGGCATGAGCTGCAGAGCGCCGCGTAAGCCGCCGATGAGACACTCGCGGGCGATGGCGCTTCTCGTCTGCGCCCTCGTCACGGTGGCGCCGGCGCTGGGCGAGGAGCATGTCATCGTCGGCGGGCTCTTCGACGCCGAGTTC
>DASTNM010000444.1:0-3767 GCA_035762745.1 Candidatus Polarisedimenticolia bacterium | reverse complement strand
CTCCCTTGAAAATCTCCAGCCGCTCCTTCGCCAGTCCCGGGTCGCCGAGGCCGGTGTAGAGGAGAGTGGCGCGCGATCCGTCGGCGAACGACAGAAGCGCTGCGAAGGAGTCGCTCGCGACCACCGTTGCCCCGTCCGTGGGCAGGGCGCGCGCCTCGATCGCGGAAATCGGGGCGCCGACGAGAGCCAGAAGCAGGTCGAGGAAGTGGCAGCACTCCCCGAGGACCCGGCCGCCTCCCTGCGAGCGGTCCTGTGTCCAGTGCCCGGCCGGCAGGCGGCCCGCGTTGACCCGGTAGAGCGCCAACGCCGGTCCCGGGAGGCGCCGCAGGACCTCGCGGGCGCGGAGCGCGAGCGGGCTGTAGCGCCGGTTGAAGCCGACGGCCAGGAGCCGGCGCCGGCGCCTCGCCTCGAGCAGGAGCGGGGCGACCTCCTCCTCCACGAGGCAGAGCGGCTTTTCCAGGAAGACATGCTTGCCGGCGCGCAGCGCCGCCTCCGCCTGACCGGCATGCAGGTGGTGCCGCGTCCCAATCAGGACGAGGTCGACGGAGGGGTCGTCGAGGATCTCCGCGAGGCCGGTCGAGACCTTCGAAATGCCGAAGCGCCGCGCCGTCTCGCGGGCGTTGAGCGGGGACGCGGTGGCCACGGCGCGCAGGGCGAAGCGCTTCATCTTCCTGAGCTCGGGCAGGTGCACGCTCTTCACGAAGGCTCCGGCGCCGCACAGGCCGAGGCCGATCTCATGCGTGCCGGCGGGCAGGGGGTCGAACTCCGGCGCGGATGCCGCGGGATGATCGGCCGTGCCCGGTGCTCCCGAGGGCCGCGCCCCGGGCGCTCCTGCCGTCGTCCCGCGACGCGGGCCGTTCGGCGGGGTGACGTCCGCCGGCAGGCCGGGGCTCTCGGGGGCGGCGGGATAACGCAGCAGCACGCCCAGCGGACGCCCCTCCGGACCCTCCCGATCGATCGCCTCGTAGGCGGCCGGCGCCTCCTGCAGCGCGAAGACGCGATCGATGAGAGGACGGACGTCGACGCGCCGCGCGGCGATCAGTCCGAGGAAGGCGCTCAGGTTGCGGTTCTCGGTCCAGCGCACGTAGGCAGCCGGGTAGTCGATCCCCTTTTCCTCGTAGAGCGGGTCGTAGCGCCCGGGACCGTACGACGTGCTGATCAGGAAATCGAGCTCCTTCTCGTAGAGGAGCGAGCGATCGAGATCGAGCCCGACGTCGCCAATCACCACCAGCTTCCCCTTGCGACGGCAGAGGCGCATGGCGAGATTCACCACCTCCGAGCCGTGCGACGCGGCGAAGATCAGCACGGCGTCGGCCAGGAGCCCGCCGGTCGCCCGCGGCACCTCCTGGCGCGGGTCCCGGGCGGCGAGGTCGTAGGCCTCGAAGCCGAGAGCCCGCCCGCGCGCCGCTCGCGTCGGATCCGTGTCGAAGGCGAGAACACGCGCCCCGGCGGCCCGCAGGATTTGAGCTCCGAGGGTGCCGATCAGCCCGAGCCCGAGGACCACGGCGCATTCGCCGACCTGAACCGCCGAGCGCCGCACCCCCTGCAGGGCGATCGCCCCCAGGGTTCCGAAGGCCGCCTCCTCCAGCGCCACGTCGTCGGGAACGGGAGCCACCAGGTTGCGCGGCACGGCGATCCACTCGGCGTGGCTGGCGTACCCGGCGCCGGCGCAGGCGACCCGGCTGCCGGGAGGCAGATCGGAGACACCGCGTCCGACCCCCTGCACGACCCCCGAGGCGGAGTACCCCGGCGCCACCGGCTCCGCCTCGCCGCGGGCGCGGAGGCGCGCCAGCACTCCCCCCGGTCCCTCGTCGCGCAACACCTCGAGCGCCCGCCGGATCTTCCCGGGATCGGTCGCCTGGCCCAGAAGCGTCGCGGCGTCGGCCCCCGAGTGCAGCGCCGCCCGCTCCGTTCCGGCGCTCAAGACCGAGTGACTGGTCCGCACGAGGACCCGTCCCGGCTCGGCGACCGGCACCGGCACCTCCTCCAGGATCGCCTTCCCCTCGCGCAGGACCACCTGTTTCATGACGTCACCCTTCGCGGGAGGCCGGCTGTCGCGATCTCGAGGCTGAAGCGCGCCGTCACCGGCAGCCTCCCCTCCCACTGGTAGCGCACCGTCTGCGCCGGCTGCGTGCGTCCGTACCCCCGCGAGAACAGGTCATTGATCAGCCAGCCGCGCGCCCCCTCCGGGAGGAGCGTCGGCCGCAGGGTGAGGCGCACCTCCCCGGCGCGCCCTTGGACCACCAGGTCCGGGGCCAGCGGCTCGACCTCGCAGCGCGGGGAGAGGTGGAAGGACCATTCCAGGCGGTGGCGGACGCGCCCGGCGAGGTAATCCTCGATCGTGACGCGGCGCGTCCTCTTGTTGAGCAGGACGATGCGGCGGTGCAGGACCGGGTCCTCGAGGCGGAGGTAACCGTGGTGCTCCGCCTCCACCATGTCGAAGCCCGAGCGCGACTCGAAGCGGAGGATCGACGGGGCATCGAGTCCCGGCAGCTCGAAGGGACGCCCCGGCAACGGGTTGATCTCGGCGCCGTCGACCCGCACGGTGTTGTGCGCCTCGGTCGAGCGGAAACGATCGCGCAGCGCGAGGTCGGGGGTGTAGACGCCGGTCCCGGGATCGACCACCAGATCCTCACCCCCCGCCTGGATCTCGACCGAGAGGGTGTCGTTGTGCGCGTGGGCCCCCAGACCCTGGAGCCCGACCGGCCCGGCGTCCAGCAGCACGTAGAGGTCGTCGTGCCGCAGGATCGCCACGCCGGCCTTCTCGTACACCCGCCCGCTCACCACGACGCGCCCGTCGGGGCCCGGCGCGTCGAGGCGCGCCGCACAGGCCTCCCCGAAGAACCAGAAGGCCTCCTCCCAACGCTCTCCCGCGAGGGCGAAGAGCGCCCTGTCGTCGAAGGCGCATCCGCCGATCGCCAGCAGGGTACGGTGATCGCGCCGGTCGGCGTCATACTCTCCCAGGATCTGCAGCCGGCCGTCGTCGTTGTCGCCGATCTGCGGCGCCAGACCGTCCGGCTTGGTGTAGTGCGCCACGTAGTCGAGCATGGCGCGCACCCGCGCGCGCAGCTCCGGGAGGTGGAAGCCGGAGCGCTCCGCGAGAAGAAGCGCCGTGAGCGCCATCTCGGTCATCAGGCGATGATAGGCGGTCGAGGCCTCGTAATCGACCCCGTCGGGGTAGGTCTGCCGCTCGTTCTCCCTGACGATCTCGGAGATCGCCATCCCCTTCCAGACATCCGCCTCGGGCGAGCCGCGGAACAGCACTCCGAGGAACAGCAGTCCGACCAGGTCGGCAAAGTAGTGGTTGCCGCGCGCCGGCCCGCCGTCCTCGAGGTTCGCGGCGATGAAGCGGCCGTGCGCGAACAGGGCCCGCAGGAGGAGCGAGGCGAACGGGCGATCGGCCAGGACTTCGCTGCGCAGGAGGCCGTAGGCCCAGATCCAGTTGACGGCGCGGATCGCCACGTCCATCGTGCAGGTCCAGTTCACGCCGAGCCCCGGCGGGTTCTCCCCGATCCAATCGCCGACCTGGGCGCGGAACTCCTCGTAATAGCGCCTCTCGCCGGTCAGCACGAACGCCTGGCCCAGGGCCGGCAGGTGCTGGAAGCGCGACAGCTCCCAAGGCACCTTGACGTCGACCCCCTGGCCGAACTCCGTCTCGATCCGGCTCCTGAGGTCGGCGTACCAGGCGCGCCGCTCCCAGCGCCGGCCCGACCTGAAGTCGACGTGCCAGGGCAGACGCTGCCCGAGATCGACGCGCCCGGACCCGA
>DASTNM010000443.1:0-8558 GCA_035762745.1 Candidatus Polarisedimenticolia bacterium | reverse complement strand
TACCAGCCGGAGGAGCGCTACTCCTGGGCCCTCGCCATCGGCGCCAAGGGGGAGGTGTACGTCGCCACCGGCGAGCGCGGCGTCATCTACAAGATCTCCTCCAAGGGAAAGGGAGAGAAGTTCTTCGACAGCGAGGATTTCCATGTCGTCTCGCTGGCGCTCGACGCGGCCGGCAACCTGCTCGCCGGCACCGACGGCAAAGGGCTTCTCTACCGCATCTCGCCCCAGGGGAAGGCGACGGTCCTCTACGATTCTCCCCTGCGCGAGATCAACATCGTCGCCGTCGACCCGAAGGGGACGATCTACGCGGCGGGGATCGGCGTCGAGGGGGAGCCGGTGGTGCCACCGCTGCAGCCGCCGCAGGGCCCACCCGCGAAGGAACAGGCGCCGGCCGGAGCTCCTGTGCAACCGCCGCTCGGGCTGCCGGGGATCGACGCCGGGGCGACCGCCACCGTGCGTGTCACAGCCTCGGCCTCCGGTCCCGCCTCGCCCACGGCGGCCTCCCTGCCCAGGAGCGAGGTCTACCGGATCGACCCGGACGGCACCGTGAGCGTCCTCTGGTCGTCACAGAGCGAGGTGGTCTACGCTCTCCTCCTCGACTCAGCCGGGAAGCCGCTCATCGGCAGCGGCGAGCCGGGGCGGATCCGCTCCCTCGTCGGGTCGCAGCAGAGCACGCTCCTGGCGAAGATCCCCGAGTCGCAGGTGACCGGGCTGGCGCACGGACCGGGCCAGCAGATCTTCGCCATCAGCAGCAACGTCGGGCGCGTCTACCTCCTCGACGCAGCCACGAGCGACTCCGGGTCCTACCTGGCACCGCCGCGCGACGCCCAGACCAGCGCGCGCTGGGGGCGGATCGCCTGGCGCGCCGGCCTGCCGGCCGGAGGACGGGTCGAGATCACCACACGCTCCGGCAACAGCGCCGTTCCCGATGCCACCTGGAGCGACTGGTCGGCCGCCTACGCGAACGCCGAGGGCAGCCCGATCCTCAGCCCGCCGGCGCGCTTCGTGCAGTGGCGCGCCCGCCTGATGCGCCCGAGCGGCGGGTCGAGCCCGACGCTGCAGGCGGTGTCGGTCGCCTATGTCCCGTCGAACCTGCCGCCGGTGGTACGCCGTGTCGTCGTCGAGCCGCCCGGCGTGGTCCGGGAGCGTCCGCCGTACTTCCCGGAGATCGACCCCCAGGATCTGGCGTTCACCGGGATCCGCGTCGCCTCGGGAGGTCCCGACCCCTCGGGTCAGACCACCTCGATGCCCGAGAAGAAGACCTACGTCCGGGGGATGCGGGCCATCGACTGGGACGCCGACGACCCGAACGCCGACGCGCTGTCGTTCGACCTGGCGTTCCGCGGCGAGGGGGAGAGCGCCTGGAAGCCCATGGCGCGCGGCCTGCGAGACAGTTACTTCGCGTTCGATTCGGCGCAGCTCCCCGACGGGCTGTACCGTGTCCGGGTCGAGGCGAGCGACGCGCCGGCAAACCCCGCCGCGCAGGCGAAGAGCGCCTCGCTCGTCAGCGATCCCTTCCTGGTCGACAACACGCCCCCGGCCGTTCAGGTGACCGCCCGCAAGGGGACGAAAGGATCGGCGTTCACGCTCGAGGTGGCGGCGAGCGACAACCCGGGGCCGATCGCCCGCGCCGAGTACTCGCTCGACGCCGCCCGCTGGGTGCCATTGGCCCCGACGGATGGCGTCTCCGACTCGCGCGCCGAGTCCTACACCGTGACCCTCGAGGGACTGCGACCCGGCGAGCACACCGTCATCGTCAAGGTGACCGACCTCCTGGGGAACACCGGCGCCGGGAAGGCCACCTTCACCTCCGACTAGCCTCTCATGCGACGAGGTGTCCCGGCCGCCCTCGTCCTGCTGGCCCTCCTCCTCTTCGCGGGATGCGCCCCCGCGCCGCCGCCGGGATCGCGCCCGGCCGCGGGTCTCCCGGGATACGGCGGCCGCTTCGTCTATCCGTTGCGCGGCGAGCCACACGGCCTGAACTTCGTCAGCGACGGCGACGTCCTGAGCAGCCAGGTCGAGACGCTGGTCGGCGACAGCCTCGTCGATCTCGACGTCCACCTGAAAGTCGTTCCGCGCCTCGCCTCGTCCTGGGAGACCTCCACCGACGGCCGGACGCTGACCTTTCATCTGCGACCCGGGGTTCGTTTCCACGACGGGGTCCCCCTGACGAGCGCCGACGTCCTCTACACCTACGAGCGGCTGATCGACCCGAAGAGCCGGGCGATTGGTCGCCTCGACGGCTTCCTGCCGATCGAGAAGGTGCTCGCCCCCGACCCCCTGACCGTGAAGGTCCTGTACCGATCGGCCTATGCCCCCGCTTTGATCGCCTGGGACGTGCCGATCCTGCCGCGTCACCTGTACGAGAAGGAGGAGTTCCTCTCGTCGCCTCACAACCGCGCCCCGATCGGGAGCGGACCATTCCTCTTTTCCTCCTGGGAGCCGGGGCAGAGGATCGTCCTGCGGGCGAACCCCGACTACTGGGGCGGCCGGCCGCGCCTCGACACGATCGTCTTCCAGATCATCCCGTCGCAGGAGACGACGCTGCAGGCGCTCCTCGCGGGGGAGATCGACTGGTCGACCCTGACGCCGATGCAGGGGCAGGCCCAGGCCACGGGCGCCGCTTTCGAGCGCCGCTTCCGGATTCTGCGCTGCGAGGCGCTCTGGTTCTACTACATCGCCTTCCGGGGGGACGGCTCGAACCCCTTCTTCGCCGACCCGGTGGTGCGGCGCGCCGTGTCGCTGGCCCTCGACCGCGCGGGGTACGTCCGCTCGATCCTGCATGGTCTGGGGCGGCCCGCCTCCTCACCCTTCCACCCGGCGGTCGGCGGGGGGGATCCCGACCTCCCTGCGCTGCCCTACGACCCCGGGACGGCCGCTTCGCTTCTCGATGCGGCCGGCTGGCGCATCGACCGGGCGAGCGGCCTGCGGGCACGCGGCGGGACGCCGTTCCGCTTCACGCTCCTGGTCTTCGGCGGCGAGCCGGCCCAGACGCAGTTCTCGCAGGTGGCGCAGGAGTCGCTGCGCCGGCTCGGGATCGAGATGGCGATCGAGAAGCTCGACTGGCCGACCCTCTGGTCGAGGCTGCAGAAGGGGGAGTACCAGGCGGCCTTCTCCGGCATCTCGCCCGGGGCCGATCCCGACGCCCTGTTCTCGATGTTCCACTCGTCGCAGATCAAAGGCGGCCAGAACTACGCCGCTTTCCGGGACGCCTCGATCGACGCCTGGTTCGAGGCGGCGCGCCGCACCCTCGAGGAGCGCGAGCGCCGGGCGCTGTACCAGCGGATCGATCGGCGGCTCGCCGAACTGCAGCCCTACGCCTTCCTCTTCATCCCCACCCTGCAAGGAGCCCTGTCGCGGCGCATCGGCAACGCCGAGATCTCGCCGCGCGGCCTGCTGTCGTTCTACCCCGGGGGCGCGGCCCTCTATGCCGAGGATGGCGACGGCTCATGACCTCTTTCCTCCTGCGTCGTCTCCTCGCCGCCGTCCCGACCCTGGTCGGGATCACGGCGCTCGCCTTCGCGATTCTGAATCTCCTCCCCGACGATCCGCTGATCGCCTGGTCGCCGGGCGGCGCCACCGCCTCCGCCGAGGCGCTGGCTCGATTGCGCGCCGAGTTGCGCGTCGATCACGGCCCCGTCGAGCGTTACCTCGATTGGGGCCTGGCGCTCACGCGCGGTGACCTCGGAACGTCGCTGCGCGACGGACGCCCGGTCGGGAGGGTCCTGGCCGACGCCCTCCCCTGGACGGTCCTTCTGAACCTCTGCGCGCTGGTGATGATCTACGCGCTGGCGGTGCCGTTCGGTCTCCTCGGGGCCTCCGCCCCCGGATCGTCCCTCGACCGGCTCGGGAGCCGGGTCCTCCTGGCCGTCTACGCGCTCCCATCCTTCGCGGCCGCGCTCCTCCTTCAGGAATTCGTCGCCGTCCGGCTGGGCTGGCTGCCCCTCCAGGGTGTCGTAGGGCGGCAGGCCGGGTCGGAGACGGCCGGCCTGCTGTCCCACGCCCTCGATCTCGCGCGCCACCTGGTCCTGCCGACCCTCTGCCTGGCGCTGGCGGGGTGGGCCTTCGTGGCGCGTTACTCGCGTGCCGCCTGCCGCTCGGTTTCGGGACGCGAGTTCCTGGCGGTGGCGCGCGCCAAGGGGCTGTCGCGGTCACGCGCTTATTACCACGTCGCCGCCAACGCCGCCGTCCCGCTGATCACCCTGCTGGCCGGGATCGTGCCGTCGCTCGTCGGGGGCAGCCTGATCGTCGAGCAGGCCTTCTCCTGGCCGGGGCTCGGGCGGCTCTACGTCGCCTCCATCGAGGGACGCGACTACCCGGTCGTCCTCGGGCTGACCCTGCTGGGCGCGCTCCTGGTCCTCGCCGGCCAGCTCCTCGCCGATCTTCTCTACCTCCTGGTCGATCCACGCCTGCGCGACGAGCTCCTCATGGACGGTCTCGATGCCTGAAGGGCGGCCTTCCTCCGCTTCGACGCGCGCCGCGCTGGCGCTCTTCGGAGTCGTCGCCCTGGTGGCGCTTCTCGCGCCGCTGATCGCCAACGACCGGCCTCTCCTGGCGCGCTCCGGCGGCCGTCTCCTCGCCCCCGCCCTCGCCGACCTGCCGGTCGTCGGGAGACTGTTCGACCTCCCCGAGGCGCGGGGTGTCGACTGGGACCAGCCGCCGCCCGGAATGCGGGCGCTCTGGCGCGCCCCCGTCCCCTGGTCCTACCGCGGCATCCGTCTGGACGAGGCGCTGCGCCCTCCCGGCCGGCACCATCTGCTGGGGACCGACGCCCTCGGCCGCGACCTCCTGGCGCGGCTCATCCACGGCACGCGCCCGTCCCTTCTCGTCGGTCTCGGGGCCGCCTCTCTCGCCCTGCTGTGCGGCGGGATCCTGGGGGCGCTGGCGGGTCTGGGGGGCCGGCTTGCCGATCTCCTGATCGTCCGGCTGGTGGAGATCGCCTACTGCTTCTCCCCCTACCTCCTGGCGCTGGCGCTGCAGGCGGCGCTGGGGCACGCGGGCGTCGGCCCGATGATCGCCGGCATCGCGCTCAACCGCTGGACGGTCGTGGCGCGCCTGGTGCGGGGCGAGATCCTGCGACAGCGTGGAGGCGATTTGTGGGCCTCGGCGCGGGCCTCTGGCGCCTCCCTCCCCCGCCTGGCGCTGCGGCACCTCCTGCCGCTTCTGGCGGGACCGCTCGCCGTGCTCGCCGCCTTCACCGTGGCGCAGGCGATCGTCCTGGAGTCCGGGCTCGCCTTCCTCGGGTTCGGTGTCGAGCCGCCGCTCCCCTCCTGGGGTTCGATCCTGGCCGAGTCCCGCGCCACGCTCGAGGTCGCCTGGTGGCCGGTCGTCTTCCCGACGCTGGCGCTCCTTCTGGTCCTCGGGTCGCTGTGCGTGGCGGGAGAGATCGGCTCGGGCGGTCGCGGCAGAGGGCAGGACACTGCGACGTTCTGAGAACCCTTACCGCCCGCTCATGGAGACGTGACGGACGCAGTTCTTCCCGGTGCGCTTCGCCTGGTAGAGCCCGCGATCGGCCTCCGAGACCAGGCCGGCGGCGCCCTCGGCATCGTCCGGCAGCGAGGCGACCCCGACGCTGACGCGGACCGGAAGCCCGCGCGGCAGCGTCTGGAGGACCAGGGGGCTTCTCTCCACTTCGCCCCTGATCGTCTCGCCGATTGAAAGCGCCGCCTCGCCGTCGGCCTCGGGCAGGATCACGGCGAACTCCTCCCCGCCGTAGCGTCCCACCACGTCCGATCGCCTGAGAAGCTTCGACACCAGCTGCGCCACGTGCCGCAGGACCTCGTCCCCCGTCTGGTGGCCGTGGGTGTCGTTGACGCGCTTGAAATCGTCGATGTCGATCATCAGCAGCGACACCGGAAGCTCGGCGCGCCGAGCGCGCTCGACCTCCTGGTCGAGGAGCCCGAGAAGGTGGCGGTGGTTGGAGACGCCGGTCAGGCCGTCCACCTCGGACAGACGCCGCGTGGCCAGGAGCAGCCGCTGGGTCTCGACGGCGACCGCGGTGACATCGGCGCAGCGCTGCAGGACCTCGAAATCCTCCGGCTCGAAGGCGTGCCGGCGGCGGCAGGCGACGCGAAACGCCCCGGTCACCCGGCCCCGGGCCTTGAGCGGGATCACCATGTCGCTGCGCATGGCGCCGGCCGGCAGACTCTCCGCGAACCGCAGCTCGGAGCGCAGGTCGTTGCGCCAGAGCGGCCGGCGCTGGGTGATCACCCAGCCCAGAAGGTGCGACCCGTCGGCCGGCAGCCGCTGCGCCTCGCGCCGTACCGCGGCGCCGCGCCGCAGGATCTCGCGCGCCAGGATATCGCCGTCCTCGAGCAGGCCGAGCGTCGCCCCGTCGACCGGGAAGAGACGACCCAGCGCCCGCGCGATCGTCTCGAGGACACCGTCCATGTCCTCGGCCGCGGCGGCGGCGGAGGCGATCTCCATCAGGCTGAGGAGCACTTGCCGCTCGGCCCCTTCGGCGGGGACCTGCCGCGGCAGCGGCTCGGCCGCCATGTACGCCTCGACCCGGTGCGACTCGGGAGGCGGCTCGCCTCGGTCGGCGCGCGGCGCCGTCAGACCGAGGGCCAGGAGCGCCTCCACGCTCCAGTCGGGCGGCAGGGAGAGGGCCGGGGGCGGGCGCAGCCCCCCGGGCGGCTGCACCACCAGCGCCGCCAGCCCCTCCTCCTCCGCGGCCGCCGCCATCTGGGCCGCCGCCATCCAGGCGGCGGAGCGGCCGATCCCTCCCCGGCTCATGTCGCACAAGGCGACCAGGACCGGCGCCGGGCGGAGGGTGTCGGCTGCCGCCTCCTGCTCCGGCAGAGCCTGGAGCGCTTGGAGGATCCGGGCGCGGATGGCGGGCGCCTCGATCACCACGGCGCGGCAGGCGGGAGGACCGGCGATCGGCAGGTAGCGACCGGCCTCGAGGACGGTATCGAGGCGCCGGCGCTCGAACGGGTCGGCGCGGAAGGAGGAGGCGGGACGCCGGCGGCGCAGCAGGCCGGCCAGATCCACGGATTAGAGGGCGCCTTGAGGGGACAGGGCCGGGGCGCGCCCCTTCGGCCTGTACCCGAGAGGGTCGATGCTCACGGCATCGAAGCCCGAGGCGCGCACCGCCTCCAGGAGACGCGCCCGTGCCTCCGGTTCGGAGCAGCGCGCGAGCCCCGACGCATCGAGCTCGACCCGGGCATCCCCTCCCTGCAATCGGACCCGCACCAGTCGGTACCCGAGGGCGCGGGCCGCCGCCTCGGCCCTCTCGACGAGTCCCAGGGAAGCAGGCGTCACCGGCGTGAAGCGCGGGATGCGGGAGGAGAGGCAGGCCATCGCAGGCTTGTCCCAGGTCGGCAGGCCGAGGCGCCGCGACAGGAGGCGGATCATCTCTTTGGTCAGCCCCGCCTCCAGGAGCGGCGCCCGCGCGCCGGCCTCGGCGGCGGCCCGCATCCCGGGCCGCTCATCCCCCAGATCGTCCGGGATGGCGCCGTAGAGCAGCGTTCTCCCCCCGGCCTCCCTGCCGATCGAGCGCAGCACGCGGAACAGCTCCGCCTTGCAGAAGTAGCAACGCTCGGCGTCGTTGCGGACGTAGCGGGGATCGTCGATCTCGTGGCTTTCGACCAGGAGGTGCGGCGCGCCGATTAAACGAGCCAGCGCCTCGGCCTCCTCGCGCTCGGCGCGCGGCAACGAAGGAGAGACGGCGGTCACCGCCGTCACCCGGTCCCCCAAAACGTCATGGGCGACCTTCAGGAGAAAGGTGCTGTCCACCCCTCCCGAGAAAGCGACGAGACAATCTCCTACCTCGGCCAGGATCCTCCTGAGGGAGGCGTACTGCCCATCCATGTGCCTCAACTCCTCGGGGAGAGGCGCGAGCGGCCGGCCTGGAGACCGGTGGCGATCACCACCTTGGCGAGGTCGAAGAGAACGAACGGCAGCAAACCGCCACGAACGGCGGCTCCCAGGTCGCCTCCCATATAAATAGTCAGCCAGAAAAGTCCGCAGACGTAGAGCGCCGCGCTACCGGAAAGGAAGGCGAGGAACGCTCCGACCACCCCCATCCGACCGGTTCGACTCAGCACCGCACCGGTGACCCCGGCGGCCGCCACAAAGCCCAGGAGATAACCTCCCGTCGGCCCCAGGAAGTATCCCGGCCCGCCCCCGGGCAACGCGAAGACCGGCAGACCGGCGATCCCGAGACCCAGGTAGAACGCCTGGCTGGCCGCCCCTCCCCGCGCCCCCAGAAAGGCCCCGGCCAGAAGGACGGCGAGCGTCTGCAGCGTCCCCGGCACCGGCGTGAAAGGGAGCGGCAGGCTTATCTTGGCTCCCGCCCAAGTCAGGAAGGCGAAGCCGACAATCGGCACCCCCTGCAGAACGAAAGCCGCCGCGCGCGAGCGTGCTGGAAGGACGATTTCCGCGCGTCTCGGGACCGGGCTCATGACCGGCATGGAGTGTCCCCCCTGCTCATTAGAACGGACCTGACTTGGGGGCATTATCGGGGATGGCGCTCACTCTGTCAACAAACAGAAAATGCCCGAGGGGCGTGTTGGTGACTGTCCGCGGGTGGGTTGGCTTACGTTCGCTTGTCTGCC
>DASTNM010000442.1:0-2659 GCA_035762745.1 Candidatus Polarisedimenticolia bacterium | reverse complement strand
TGCCACGGGCCACCGCGGCGACCAGGGCGGCGGTGTTGGCCATGTTGGCGACGGCGTCGGTCAGCTTGATCATGTCGGGCAGCACGGCGCGGGCGCGGCGCGTCTCGATCTCCATCTCCGGCAGGACGAGGACGAAGCGGATGGCGTTCGGCGCGTCGAGGCGGATCACCTCGAGCGGCTCGTGGCACTTGACGATGGTGAAGCCGCCCAGGAGCGACGCCGCCAGGTTGTCGGCGTGGCGCGAGCCGCTGGCCAGCATCTCCCCCTCGAGGGCCGCCTCGAGGAGCGTGTTGCTCCCCAGCTCGGAGCCGAACAGGAGGTGCGCGGCCACCGCCCCGCCGACCGCGCTGGCGGCGCTGCTGCCGAGGCCGCTGCCCTGCGGCAGCCCCTTGTGGATGTGCATCTCCAGGCCGGCCTCCTTCGCCGCCTTGCCGCGCAGCTTCTTGAGGACCGACTCGGCGGCGCGCCCGGCGCAGTTCCGGTCCGGCTCCACCGGGATGCCGCGCCCGTCGCCGGTGATCGAGGTGATGACCACACCGCGTCCCTCACCCTCCGTGCGGCGCGCCTCGATGGTGTCGCCGAGACCCTCCAGGGCGACGCCGAGAACATCGAACCCCGGTCCCAGGTTGGCCACCGAGGCCGGAGCGTGCACCTTGATCCAGCCCTGGCCCTGCGGCTTGTCCATACGGCCTCCTTCTAGAGGTACCCCTTCGCCCGCAGCAGCTCGGCGTTCAGGATGGCGACCCCCGCCGCCCCGCGGATCGTATTGTGCACCAGCGCCGTGAACTTCAGATCGAGGACCGGGCAGCGCCGCACGCGCCCGACCGTCACCGTCATCCCCTTCCCTGCCATCCGATCGAAGCGCGGCTGCGGGCGGTCCGGCTCGTCGCGGACCTCCACCGGCTTCTCCGGCAGGCTCGGCAGGCCCAGAGCGGCGAGCGGCGAGCGGAAGGAGCGCCAGGCGCGTGTCGCCGCCTCCGGGCTGATCCGGTCGCGCGTCGCCAGGGAGACCGCCAGCGTGTGGCCGTCGGAGACCTGCACGCGGTGGCACTGGGCGCTGACGACGAAGGCGGCCGGCTTCGAGGCGCTGCCGAGGATCTTGAGCGTCTCGGTCTCCATCTTCTCCTCCTCGCCCCCGATGTGCGGGATGACGTTGTCGAGGATGTCGACCGAGGGGACCCCGGGATAGCCGGCGCCCGAGATCGCCTGCAGCGTGGCGGTCATGAGGCGCGTGATCCCGAACTCCCTGTCGATCGGAGCCGCGGCCATCACCAGGCCGACGGTCGAGCAGTTGGGGTTGGTGACGATGAAGCCGTCCCCCTTGCGGCGACGCCTCTGGGCCGCGATCAGATCGAGGTGATCGGCGTTGACCTCGGGGACCAGGAGCGGCACGTCGGCGACCATCCGGTGGTTGCGCGAGTTGCTGACCACGGCGTGGCCGGCGGCGGCGAACGCCTCCTCGATCTCCCCCGCCACGGACGAGTCGAGCCCCGAGAAGGCGACCCGCGCCTCGAGCCCCGGACGGCACTCGACGACCTCGAGGTCGCGGGCCCATCCGGGCATCGGCCGATCGAGAAACCAGCGCACCACCTCGCCGTAGGGCTTCCCCGCCGAGCGCTCGGATGCGGCCAGCGCCGTCACCCGGAACCACGGGTGACCGTCGAGCAGCGACACGAATCTCTGGCCGACCGCCCCGGTCGCCCCCAGGATCGCCACCGGGATCCGTCCGTCGCGCGTCACGGCCTTGGATCCGCCGGCGCTCCGCGCCCGCGTTTCTCCTTTCACCTGTGCCATGTTGATTCGTCCCTCTCCCGCCAAGCGCTCCGCTCAGGCCCCCCGCGTCGCCGAACGCGCCAGCTTCAGGATGTCACCGAACGCCCCGGCGGCGGTCACCGCCGGCCCGGCCCCGGGGCCGGAGACCACCAGCGGATGGTCGGGGTAGCGCGCCGTCCTGAAGGCGAAGACGTTCTCCGGACCGGCCAGCCGTCCGAGCGCCGAGTCGGCCGGCACCTCCGCGAGGCGCGCCCCGCAGCCGCCGTCGATGGACGCGACGTAGCGCAGCCGCTGGCCGCGCGCGGCAGCCTCCTGCCAGCGCCGCCCCAGATCGGCGTCGAGCCCGGCCGTCTTCGTCATGAACGCCTCGCTGCCGCCCCGCCGGTCGACGGGGCAGAAGGGCTCGAGCCGCACCTGCTCCGGCTCGATCTCGAGCCCGGTCTCGCGCGCCAGGATCAGCGCTTTGCGGGCCACGTCCATGCCGGCGAGATCCTCGCGCGGGTCGGGCTCCGTGTACCCCAGCTCCCGCGCCCGTGCCAGCACCTCGGAGAAGCGTCCTCCGCGATCGAGCCCGGCGCACAGAAAATTGAGCGTTCCCGAGAAGCACCCCTCGACGGAGCGGATCGCATCGCCGGTCTCGACGAGGTCCCGGAGCGTGCCGATCACGGGCAGCCCGGCGCCGACCGACACCTCGTACAGCCAGGCGCGGCCCGACATGCGGCAGGCCTCCCGCACCCGCCGGTAGTCGGAGAGCGCCCCGGCCAGCGGCTTCTTGTTGCACGACACGACATGGAAGCCGGCCTCGATCGCCTCGCAATAGAGGTCGGTCATCCCCTCCTCGGCGGTGGCGTCGACCAGCACCCGGCGGCCCGCCAGCCCGCGCGCC
>DASTNM010000441.1:0-2676 GCA_035762745.1 Candidatus Polarisedimenticolia bacterium | reverse complement strand
CAGATCCAGTCGCAGGGAGTCGATCGCCGCACCGACATCTACTCCCTCGGCGCCGTGCTCTACTTCCTGTTCACGGGCGTCGAGCCGTTCGCCGGCAAGGACCTGCAGGAGATCCTGATGAAGCACATGAGCGGCCGTCCGGTCCCCCCGCAGGGAATCGACCCCTCTCTGCCGCGCTCCCTCTCGGACGCCATCCTGCGCGCCCTCGCCCCCGACCGCGACCAGCGCTTTCAGTCGGTCGGCGACCTGGCCGGCGCCCTCTCCCTGGTGGCCGAGTCGTCGGCCGCCTGAACGAGGCCGCCGCCCCGGCTCGAAATCAGGGGCGACCCGTGACCCAGTCGACCACGCGGCCGATGGCCCGAGCGCAGACCGGGCAGAAGCGCTCCGGGTTCCGCGTGAACATGATGCAGTCGGTCGAGGAACGGTAGAGCCCCTTGCCGCGGTACCCCGCCCCCTCGAAGAGACCGACCACCCCGGCCCGATCCTGCCGGGCGAGGAAGGGCCTCGTCCACTCGAGCTCCTCCTTGAACAGAGCATCCATCTCGGCCTCCGGAGCGTGGCGGGCGCGGATCTCCTTGCGGCGCTTCTGGATCGCCGCTTCGTAGGTGTCGAACTCCTCCTTGCCCCAGGGAGTCGGCAGCGTGGTCTTCGGATCGACCAGCTCCTTCCACTTGAGCCCGGGAGGATCCAGGAAGGCGGTGATGTTCGGCTCCCACGGCTCGACGATCGGTGTCGTGGTGTCGAAGGCGACCTCCGAGGTGTAGTACTCGTCCGCCAGGGCGGCGAAGTGGTGTCCGAACTCGTGCACGAAGATGTAGGGGGTCGATCCGCTGCGGGTGGCGCAGGTGGCGAAGAGGTTGTAGATCCCGCCGCCGCCGTACTTCTCCCCGTTGATCAGGATCTCGATGAACTCGTAGGGCGCCTGGGCCGCCGTCTCCCGGAGCGCCTGGTTGTCGAGGGTCAGCGCGTACCGCTCCGAGCCGAAGATGTCGTAGGTGACGTTGAGGGCGCTGCGGCGGAAGACCCCGTCGCTCGGCCGGTCGACACCGGAGTCCTCCGACGGGCGATCGATGGCTCGCACGTTGAAGTCTCCCTTGCGCTCGCGGAACGGCGGCGTCGCGAAGAGAATCCCGACCAGCCGCTTCGCATCCTCGTGAAACGTCGCCATCTCGGTGGCCGTGTATCCGTCTCCAAGCACCAGAAGATCGACGTGGTTCTCCGCCGGCCCGTTCTCGAAGATCGTCCAGACCTTGCCCTGCGCCGTGATCGGCTTGCGGCGGATGTCCTGCGCCGCCGGATCGACCAGGAACGAGGCGACCTCCCGGAAGGCATTGTCGGCGCCGCGCTTCGCGAGCGTCACCTGCACCGGCCGGCGCGGGAAGGGGAAGCGCAGCGACTCCTGGAACGAGCGCCTTCGCGAGGCCGCCTCGTCGGTGGACTCCCA
The DNA here is from genome assembly GCA_035762745.1 of Candidatus Polarisedimenticolia bacterium. Classification (GTDB taxonomy): domain Bacteria; phylum Acidobacteriota; class Polarisedimenticolia; order Gp22-AA2; family Gp22-AA2; genus DASTNM01. The sequence continues at coordinate 1,232 of DASTNM010000441.1, read as the reverse complement.
CTCGCCGTAGATGCTGGCGAAACCCTGCGCGTAGAGCACGCGGTTGGTCGCCCGATCGCGCACCTCGAAGCGATACGGGCCGAGGTTCAGCGGGTCGACGAGATTCCGCCGACTCCCCGGCCACGCCCCCTCGCGCCGCAGGCCGTCGAGGGCGAAGGTCTCCTCCTTGGCCATGCCGCCGTGCTGGAGATCGAGTCGCAGGATGGCGCCATCCGACCAGTCCTCGAACGTCCCCTGGGCCGGCGCCGGGGCGGGGGCGGCTCCGGTCGAGGCGGCCGCGGCGCCCTCCCGAGACGGCGCCGTCCCGGCGACGGCGGGAGCCTGGAGAACCACGAGAGCCCCGACGAGCATGCAGGGGAAAACGTCGCGCAACGAAGGCACCGGCTCCTCCCGTTGAATTAGAATGGCCACCATCCGCTCGAACCCGGCGGTCGGGAGTTCCCGAAGTCTAAGGTCAAACAAGGGAGTGGTCAACCGCGATGCGCACGCTGCGAGGAGGGAGTGCTGCCGCGACGCTGGGGACCCTGCTTCTCCTGTCCCAGGTCTTCGTGGCCGCGGCGCAGGACGACTCTCCGCGGCCGGAGGAGGCAGCACCGGCGGCGGGGGACGAAGCAGCCGCGCCGCGGCACCCGGATCGCTATCGCTACCTGGGCGGCCGGGTCGGGTACCTGCGCGTCGAGGGGGTCGACGCCGGCAGCCTGAACGTCGGTCTGATGTTCGGCTACGCCTTCAACACAGTGCTCAACCTGGAAGGATCGATCGACTACCACGAGCCGCAGTACGACCTCTACAACCGGTCGACCTACGCCTTCCAGGCGAGTCTGTACGTCTACCCGTTGCCGTCGCTCACCCGCTTCCGCCCCTATGGAGTTGGAGGCGTCGGCTATTACTATTCGGACTACGATTTCGATCCGGCCTTTCCGGCGGTCAGCGACGAGCGCGCGGGGGACGGCGGCTTTCACGCCGGGTTCGGCTTCGATCTCCTGATCCCGCAGAACGAACCCGGCCAGGATTTTTTCTTCACGGTCGACCTGCGCTACCTGTTCACCCAACCGGAGCCGGACCAGGTGACTGTCAAAGCGGATGGGCTCCTCGCCACCCTGGGGTTGAAGTTCCGCTACTGACCAGAAGCCAGCGCCTCACGCTCCGCCGAGCCGTCACCGCCTGGACCTCGGACCTGGGAAGAGAGGGATCGCCAGACCCGGGACCGGGGAGAGCCCGGGGCGGCGGGT
>DASTNM010000440.1:0-2043 GCA_035762745.1 Candidatus Polarisedimenticolia bacterium | reverse complement strand
GTCCTTCTGCCTTGCGTCGAAGGTCCGCTTCAGGACATAGACCATCTCCCGATCGTCTTTCTTGAAGATCGCCTCCACCGGCACCGACAGGGCGTGATCGACCCGCTCACCGCGCACCTCGACGTTGGTGGTCATGCCGGCGCGGAACTCCGGGACCTGCGCCTTCAGGCCGACCTCGATATCGAAGACCTTGATTTTCTCCTTGAGGTGGGCCGCCGGTGAGATGTGCGTCACGGTGCCGTCGAAGCGGCGGTAGGGGAAGGCGTCGACCGTGACGACCACCGGGGCCCCGAGACGCACCCGCCCGATGTCGACCTCGTTGATCGAGGCCTTGATCAGCATCGAGCCGATGTCGGCGACGGTGAGGAGCACCGTTCCTTCGTTGAAGGAGGAGACCCCGGAGGTGACCGTCTGGCCCACCTCGACGTTGCGGTGGATGACGTCGCCGTCCATCGGCGCGACGATGTTCACTCTCTGCGTGGTCGAGATCGGCTGGTCCAGGGGGATGCCGCTCTCCACCACGATGCGCATCTTGGCGCGCGCCGCCTCCAGATCCTCCTGGGCGGTCTCGTTGCGCACCCGCGCGTCCTTCAGGACCTGGTCGGAGAGGAACCCTTCGTCGTGCAGCCGGGTGTTGGTCTCGAGGTCCTTGACGGCGTCCCGGGCGCGAATCTCGGCCAGGCCGAGGGCCGAGCGGACTTCCGAGAGAGTCTGCGCCTGGTTCACGTCCGGCTCGACCCGGGCCAGCACCTGTCCCTTGCGCACCCGGTCCCCCTCGCGCACCAGGAGATCGGTCACCTTCCCGGACAGGGTCGACTTGACGTCGACCCGAACCAGCGGCTCGATCGTGCCGACCTCGCTGACCACCACCTGGATGTCGGCCACCTCCACCTTCCCCGTGCGCACGTCGAGATCGTCGGCGGTGAGGCCGTGCCGGCCGCTGGCGTAACGCCAGCCGGCGTACAGGGCGGCGCCGGCCACGGCGACGGCCAGCGCCGCCACGACGGCCCAGGCCCGGCGCCGCCGGCGGCGAACGGGCGGCGCGAGCGAGGCCGCCCCGGGCTCCTTATCGCTCTCGGGGCCGGCGACCGGGAATACGGCCGGCTGTCTCGACTGGGACACCCTGTTCCTCGACTGGATGGTTTCGCCGCAAAACGGCGCCAGACATGGTAAACGGAGCGGCCCGCAAATGCTAGGGGGCGGCGCGGTCGCGGCTTGACCCGGGGAGAGCGGCCCGGCTAGGATGCACGGCACGCCGCGCCTGGAGAGCCGACGGTTCCGGGGCGGGGCCGGAATTCCGCCGGTCCGCCGCCCGAGGTGCCGCCGTGCTGGCCCGAGTCCGCAGCGCCACTCTGATCGGCGTCGAAGCCGTCCCTCTCTCCGTGGAATGCGACATCGCGCGCGGCCTGCCGGGGATCCATACCGTCGGCCTGCCGGACGCGGCGGTGCGCGAGAGCAGCGAGCGCGTGCGCGCCGCGCTCCGGAACAGCGGCTTCGAGGTGCCGCCGCGCCGCATCACCATCAGCCTCGCCCCCGCCGATCTGCGCAAGGAAGGGGCGGCGCTCGACCTGCCGATCGCGCTCGGCATCCTGGCCGCCTCCGGGAGCCTTCCCGCCGGCCGGCTGCCGGACCTCCTGGTGCTCGGGGAGCTGGCGCTCGACGGGCGGGTTCGGGCGGTCCGCGGCGGCCTGCCGGCCGCGCTGCTCGCCCGGAGGATCGGCGTCCCGGGGATGATCCTCCCGCAGGCGAACTGCGACGAGGCGCTGGCGATCCCGGGGCCGGCCGTGCACGCGGTCGGGTCACTGGCCGAGGCGGCGCTGGTCCTGAAGGGGGAGGGGAGCGCGCGGGGCGCGCCGCGGCCTCCCTTCGAGCCGTCCGCGGCCGCGGGGGGACCCGACCTGCGCGAGGTGCGCGGACAGCTGCTCGTGCGGCGGGCGCTCGAGGTGGCGGCGGCGGGCGCGCACCATCTCCTGATGATCGGCCCACCCGGCTGCGGCAAGACGATGCTGGCCCGCCGCCTGGTCGGCATCCTCCCCCCGTCCT
>DASTNM010000439.1:0-8639 GCA_035762745.1 Candidatus Polarisedimenticolia bacterium | reverse complement strand
TACCCCTGAGGCGTTTCAAAAGTATCTCGCGTGGGTTTCTCATAAAGCAACGGCACAGTAGACGCTGGGCTGCTCAGGGTCACGGTCAGGGGAGTCACGCGGGGCAGTTCGAGCATACGTTTCGGCTCTCACCGGCAGACGTGGTGTTCGAGACTTAGATGGCACCCGACGATTACGAACGAAGGGTTGGCCTGGCTCTCGAGTCGCTGGGCATTCCTAAGGTTTTGCTTACGGAGCGAGGGTTACGGCTTTGCGTGGAAGCCGATGAATTGGTCGTCGCCGAGATCGGCGAAAAGGGGAGGGAACACCGACTCGTTCCCGGGGCCGCGAAGGCCTGGGGGGAACTTGCGCAGGCCGCCAAAAGTGATGGCGTGCTCCTGAAGATCGTGTCGGCGTACCGCAGTTTTGATAGGCAGGTCGAAATCGTCCGCCGGAAGCTGGCGAAGGGCTTGAGCCTCGAAGCCATCTTATTGGTGAGTGCCCCACCGGGTTACAGCGAACATCACACTGGTCGCGCCGTCGATGTGACAACCCCGGATTGTCCCCCCTTGGAGGAAGCATTCGAGGCCACGGAGGCCTTCCGCTGGCTGCAGGCCAATGCGGAGCGGTTCGGTTATCACCTCTCCTACGGACGCGGGAACCGTTCCGGCTACGCCTACGAGCCCTGGCATTGGTGCTTTCGATTGTGACACATCGTCACTTGACGTCGGCTAATAGTGATGTATCATCTATAGTCTATGAATTCAAGAGATGAAGCGTTCACACCGGTGCGTGGCCTGGCGTTGATCGGGGTGCCGTCGAGCGCCGGTGCACGGCAGACCGGGCAGGAGCGGGGGCCCGCCGCGCTTCGGACAGCCGGGCTGCTGGAGCGGCTGCGGGACTAGGGGTTGGACGTCGCCGATCTCGGCGACCTGCCCTCCGTCTCCTTCCGGCCCGACCCGGAACATCCGCGTCAACAGAACCTCGGTCTGGTCGTGGACGTCGCCCGGCAGACGGCCGAGCGCGTCGACCGGGCCGTGGCGGGCGGCCGGATGCCGGTCGTGCTGGGAGGGGATTGCAGCCTGAGCCTCGGGGTGGTCGCGAGCCTGGTCCGTCATTGGCCGCGGCTCGGCCTGCTGTACTTCGACGGCGACCTGGACCTCGAGACTCCCGAGACCACACCTTCGGGCATCTTCGATGGGATGGTCATGGCGCACCTCCTCGGTCGTGGTGCGCCGCCGCTCGCCGGGATCGGACCGCGGCGCCCGCTCCTGTCCGAGGATGAGATCGTTCTCTTCGGATACAACACGGAATCGGGGTGGACCGACCCTCCCGAGATCGAGTCCCTGGAGCGCTCGCGCCTGTCGAGGTACCCGGTGACCCGCATCCGGGCGAATGCGGCCGCGGCCGCCAGGGAGGCGCTGCGTCATCTGCAGAACCGGTCGGAGGCGATCCTGGTCCACTTCGACGTCGATGTGATGGATTTCCCGGCGGCCGACCTGCTCCATCCTCAGGCGCTCGACGTCGTATCGGCGTTTGCCGCGCTGAAGGTCTTCGCCGCGGCCCCCACCTGCGCCGGCGTCGTGGTGACGGAGTTCAACGCGGCGCGGGACCCGGACGGCCGCCATGCCGAGCGGCTGGTCGGCGGCCTGGTCGAGGCCCTCGGCGCGCGCCTGGAGCGGGCAGGGTGAAGAAGACCACCCCGCCGTCGCTCGACCCGATCGATCTGAAACTCCTCGCCCTGCTCCAGGAAGACGCCCGGACGCCGAACGCCGAGATTGGCCGGCGCGTCGGGCTGGTGCCGTCGGCCATTTTCCAGCGCCTGCGGAAGCTGCAGAAGCAGGGCGTCCTCCTGGGCCACGAAGCCCGGATCGACCCGCGCGCGGTCGGCCTGGGTCTGACGGCCTTCGTCTTCGTGAGGGCGGACGAGCGGGTCGGGAGGCTCGGAACGGCGCGCCGCCTCGCCAAACTGCCCGAGGTGCAGGAAGTGCACCACGTCGCCGGCGAGGATTGCTACCTCGTCAAGGTCCGGGTGGTGGACGCGGCGGATCTGGGACGGCTCCTGCGGGAAAAGGTCGGCGTGATCCCGTCGGTGCGCTCGACCCGGTCCACGATCGTGTTCGAGACGATCAAGGAAACTGCCAGACTACCGTTGCGCCCGGCGCGGCCTCGGGCCTGACCGGGCCTCCGGAGGCGGCGTGAACTGGACCGTCTTGATGATGTTCGCCCTCACGGATGGGGCTCTGGTCGTCACCCCCGGCCCCGCGGTCCTGTTCGTCGTCTCACAAGGGCTGCGCTGCGGATCGGCCGACGCGCTCTGGTCGGTGGCGGGGATCCTGGCGGCCAACGCCTTGTACTTCGCGATCTCCGGGACGGGCGTCGGGGCGATGCTGGCCGCCTCCGGCCGCCTCTTCACCATGGTCAAGTGGGCCGGCGCCGGGTACCTCCTCTATCTTGGCACGATGGCCCTGTTCCGGCCGCCGTCCCCGCCCGCGGCCCGCGGGACCACGGACGTCGCCGGGTCCGGACGACGAACGCACTTTTTCAGCGGCCTTGCGGTGCAGCTCTCGAATCCGAAGGCGCTTCTCTTCTTCGTGGCGATCCTGCCCCAGTTCATCGATCGGGGCCGGCCGATCGTCCTGCAGATCCTCATTCTGGGGATCACCTCGATGGTGCTGGAGTTCATGGCGCTCGCCGCCTACAGCGCCGCCGCGGCGCGGGCGGCGGGGGTCACGATGCAGCCGCGCTTCGCGATGGCCACCAGCCGGCTCAGTGGTGTCCTGCTGGTGGGTGCGGCCCTCGGCCTGTTGCGCTTCGAGGGCTGAAGCGGCGCGGTCCGGTCACACGGTTGCCAGGCGGCGAGAAAATGGTAGGCTAGTCCAGTCGCCATCACGTTCAGGTGTTCGACATGACCAGAGACGGGAACATCAAACTCCAGGTTCCGGGGGTGCTGCGCCACTGCTGCGAGGGGGCGTCGGAGCTGTTGCTGCCGGCCTCGAGCGTGCGCGCCGTTCTCGACGAGCTCGAGAAGCGCCACCCGGCGTTGTACCGCTGTGTTTGTGACGAGACGGGGAGGGTGCGCCGCCACGTGAACCTGTTCGTGAACAAGTCTCACGTTCGCGACCGGGAGGGGCTCGACACGGCGCTGGCGCCGGGGGACGTCGTTATAATCCTGCCTGCTGTTTCAGGAGGGTGACCATGGCGGAGCGAGTGGTTCTCTGCATCGGGACCAGGAAGGGCCTTTTCGTCGCCGAGGCGCCGAAGGCGCGGCGCAAGTTCGCCTTGCGCGGACCGTTCGGATCGGGGGTGGGCGTCTATGCGGCGCTGATCGACACACGCGGCACGCCGCGGCTCTATGCCTCGAGCTGCAACCCCTTCTTCGGCATGAAGGTCCTGCGCTCGACCGATCTCGGGAAGAGTTTCCGGGAGACGAAGTCCGCTCCCGCCTTCGCGAAGGAGGACGGGCGGGCGCTCGCCAACATCTGGTCCCTCGAGGCGGGCGACGGAAAGGGGGATCTCTGGTGTGGCGTCGAGCCGGCCTCGCTCTTCAGGAGCCGCGATGGCGGCGATTCCTGGGAGATGGTTCGGGGGATCAGCAATCACGCGCACGCCCGGAAGTGGCAGCCCGGGGCCGGCGGCCTCTGCCTGCACACGATCCTGCGCGACGGGGACCGTGTGCACCTCGGCATCTCGACCGGCGGCCACTACCTGAGCGAGGACGGCGGCGTGACCTTCACCGCCTCGAATCGTGGCGTGGGCGCGGGCTTCCAGCCCGATCCCTACCCCGAGTTCGGCCAGTGCGTGCACAAGATCGCGGGCCACAAGGACGCTCCCGGCCGGCTCTACATGCAGAACCACGGCGGCTGGGCCAAATGGGAGGGGCCCGGGGGGCCGCGGCCGGACATCGGCGTGCTGCGCAGCGACGACCACGGCCGCTCCTGGCGATCGATCTCAAGGGGGCTGCCGTCCGATTTCGGCTTCCCGATCGCCGTGCACCCGCATGACCCCGACACGGTCTACGTCCTGCCGCTCGAGCCGATGACGCGCACCTGCCCGGGCGGCTCGCCGGCGGTCTGGCGCAGCGAGGACGGCGGCGGCTCATGGGGGCGGCTCGCCCGCGGGCTGCCGAAGAAGGAGAGCTTCTTCACCGTCCTGCGCGACGCGATGGACATCGACGAGCTCAAGTCGCCCGCGCTCTACTTCGGGACCACGACGGGGCAGCTCTGGATCGGGCGGGACGGCGGCGAGGAGTGGAGCTGCCTGTACGACTCGCTCCCGCCGATCCACTGCGTGAAGGTCGCGGTGGTCTAGGTCCTCGGAAAGCCGGCTGACAGCCGGAGGGACAGACCGTGGTCGAGCCCGCAACGCCCGACGGAGATGCGGCCCCCGTCACCGCGCTCTCGCGACGCCGCTTTCTTTCGGTCGTCGGCACGGGGACAGCCGCGTTCGCCGGGGGCGGAGCGGGGTTTCTCGACGGCGGCCGCTCCGGTAGACCGCCGGGGGCCGAGCGGCCCACCGATCTCACCCGTGCGACGGCCTCCCAGCTCGCCGACCTAATCTTGAGGAAGAAGGCCTCCTCGCTCGAGGTGGTCGACGCGTGCCTGGCGCGGATCGCCCAGGTCAATCCGAAGATCAACGCCGTGGTGCAGATCATCGCGGAGCAGGCCCGGACGACCGCGCGAGCCGCGGACAACGCCCGCGCGGGCGGCGGGGCGGTCGGGCCGCTGCACGGCGTGCCGATGACGCTCAAGGATTCGATCGACACGGCCGGCGTGGTCACGACCGGCGGGACGATGGGCCGGAAGGCGTTCGTGCCGGCGGACGACGCAACGGTCGTGACGCGACTGAAGGGGGCGGGGGCGATCCTCCTCGGGAAGTCGAATACGCCCGAGTTCACCTGGGCGTTCGAGACCAGCAATCCGGTCTATGGCCGCACCAACAACCCGTGGGGTCTCGACCTCTCGCCCGGGGGATCGAGCGGCGGGGCGGCCGCGATCGTCGCCGCCTGCGGGGTGCCATTCGACATCGGCAGCGACACCGGGGGCAGCATCAGGGTCCCGGCGCATTTTTGCGGCGTCGCGGGGATCAAACCGACGTCGGGGCGCGTGCCCCGCACCGGTCACATCGTCGGCATGGAGGGGCATCTTCAGTCGCTCACGCAGCTGGGTCCGCTGGCCCGGTCGGTCGACGATCTGACGCTGATCCTCGGCGTGATCGCCGGCCCCGATTGGCGGGACGCCGCGATCGTCCCCGCGCCCCTGCGCCGCGCAGGGGATATGGATGTGCGCGGGCTTCGCGTCGCCATGCATCTGGACAACGGGCTGCGCGCCCCGGCTGCCGATGTCGCCCGCGTGGTCTCCAGGACGGCGGAGGTGCTTCAGGCGCGCGGCGCCCACATCGAAGAGCGGCGACCGGAGGCGCTCTCCGAGCTGCTGCAGCTGGACGACGATCTCTACCGGTCCGACGGTGGAGCGTGGCTCCGGCGGGCGCTCGACAAGGCGGGCACGAAGGAGCCGGGCCCGGACGTCGCCCGATCGCTCGTCGAGCCGTCCATGACGACCGTCCAGTTCACCGCCTTCACCGAGCGCTGGGACGCCTGGAGAGGCAGGATGCTCCGCTTCCTCGAGACGTACGACGCGATCCTCTGCCCCCCCTGCGCCCTCGACTCGCTGCCGCACCAGTCCAGCGATGCGCCCGGGGCCTACCCCGCCTTCAGCTACACCTTCGCGTACAACATGACCGGCTGGCCCGCCGCCGTGGTGCGTGCGGGTACCTCGCTGAAGGGCCTGCCGCTGGGCGTCCAGATCGTCGGGCGGCCGTGGCGAGAGGACGTCGTGCTCGCCCTCGCGCGCGAGGTCGAGCGGGCGCTTGGCGGGTACCAGGCCCCACCGATCTAGGCGGCGGGTTCAGAGTGCGAACCGTCGAAGCCAGCGTCGACATTCAGGCCAGGCCGGAGAGGGTCTTCGACCTGATTCACGATTACAGCCGCCGGCTGGAGTGGGACACCTTCCTTCGGGAGGCCTGCATTCTCGATGGTGCGGAGCGCGCCGGGCTCGGAGTCAAGACCCGCTGCACGGCCCGCAATGGCTTTGCCGGCCTCGCCATGGAGACGGTGTATGTCTCCTTCGACCGCCCGCGAGTGGCCGCGGTGAAGATGACGAACGGACCCGCGATCCTGGAAACGTTCGCCGCCAGCCTGCGGCAGGCCGAGATCGAGCCCGGAGTGACCCGCGTGACCTATTGTTTCAACTTCGCGACCAGACCCCGGTGGCTTCGAGCCGTTCTGGATCGATTCGCGGCCGCTCTCTTCCTCCGGGAGATCCGGCAAAGACTCCGGGCGCTCAAGCGCCATCTCGAAGGAAGCAGCGAGACAGGCGCGCGCGGCAGTCATGGGTGTCATCAATGACCCGCGCGTTCACGTTTGTTGGTGGCGAGGCCGGAGCGTGGCGAGTCGTGGGAGTCGCTCCAGTCACTGGCGAACCCCTCGCGCAGATCGCGAGGGTCGCCATCGTCAACCGAAGGCTCGACTCGCTCCCTGCGGGGGCCAGATGGCTGCTGCGCGGAGTCACCAGCCATGAGCGGTACGTCACGCGCGATGAACAGGAGCTCCGGGCTGTCAAGACACCGGCCCTTGGTCGAGCCGGGGCAACATGTGCTGCCTTGATCCCGATCAAGAAGTCTGCATCATGGTGGGACCTGGCGCAGGACGAAAGGCGGGTCATTTTCGAAACCCGGTCCGAGCATATCAAGATGGGGATGCAGTATCTGCCTGCGGTGGCTCGGAGGCTGCACCATTGTCGCGACCTGGCTGAACCATTCGACTTTCTCACGTGGTTTGAATACGCGCCATCCGACTCCAGCGCATTCGAGGAGCTGGTGGGCCGGTTGCGGCGAACCGAGGAATGGAAGTACGTGGAACGAGAGGTCGACATCCGACTCGTTCGAGAAACGGCCTGACATCCCCGTATCGCTTGCAGTGGGAAGGGAGGGGAAGGAGACCGTGCAGATACTCGCGAAGCCGAGCGCACCTCGCTATCGTCGGCCGGAGGGGATCACGTCCTACCTCCTCGCGTCACCGCGGACGAGCCAGGCGAGGCATCTCACCACGACCCTGGTGCTGATCGACCCGGGAGGAGAGCAGCGGGTCCACAATCACCCTCCCGAGCAGGTCTACTTCATCCTCGAGGGATCCGGCCTCATGACCGTGGGGACCGAGACCCAGGAGGTGGGTCCGGGCGACTGTGTCTTCGTCCCGGCGGATGCGCCGCACGGCATCCGGAACCAGGGCCAGACACTGCTGCGGTACTTCAGCGCGGCCGCGCCGGCGTTCGACACGAGCGAGCTGCTCGCGCTCTGGTCTCTCGGCAGCGAACGCGACGAGGCCGGCAAACAGGAGTGACCGATCAGTCCTCGTCGTCGATCTGACCGCGGATCTCCCCGCCCGGGTGCTTGGTGCTGTGCACGTTGGCGTAGGTGACTCTCCTGGCGATGGCGCGCAGCAGCTCCTCGAACTCGCCCGGAGCGAGACCTTGCCCCGAGGGGCCGATGACCTCGGCCGCGGTGATGGTTCCGCTCACGGTTCCCGATCGGGGACCCGGGCAGAGGGGAGTCCCGGCGGGGCCGTTCCCCAGATTCGTGCAGAGGAAGGCGGCGATACCCCCGTTCACAGCCCGCTGCCCCAGATGGATGTGCGACTGCTGGACATCCCCCTCGAGACCTTCATACGAGAGCGTGTAATGGATGGAGCTCCCATCCTCGGAGATCGTCGCGCGGAAGGTCCCGCGTCCGGTCGAAGAGATCGATGGTGGCTCCTCGATCCCCTTCAATGAAGCCTTCAACGTCCGCCCGTTTTCGTCCTGGTCGCCGGCCAACGCGAGCGTTCCGAGCATCCCGACGACGGCCACCCCCGCCACGAGCGCGCCGAATCCTGTCTGTTTCATGGGCCCGCCTCCTTTTTGCTCGCAGGGTAATCCCTGCCCTGCCTCCCGAGTCGGTGACCAATGATACATTTTCGCGGAGCCTGACAGACCACGGCGTGCGGCATCCATTCAGTGTCAGGAGCGGGATATGATCCGTGCAGTGGCGGCTTGTGACGCCTCCGCAGGAGGCGTATCATCCGCCCAGCTGAAAGCATTTCTCGTCAAAGGAGAATCAAGATGCCCAAGTACGTGATCGAGCGGGAGATCCCGGGGGCAGGAAGACTTTCGCCGCAGGAGCTGAAGGGCATCTCGCAGAAGTCATGCGGTGTCCTGAGGGAGATGGGGCCACAGATCCAGTGGGTCCAGAGCTACGTCACGGGCGACAAAATCTACTGTGTGTACGTCGCGCCGAACGAGGAGGCGGTGCGGAAGCATGCGCAGCAGGGTGGCTTCCCGGCAAACCGCGTCTCCCGGGTGCACACGATCATCGATCCGACGACCGCGGAGTGAGCCGCCGGGCACCGGTGATGCGGAACGCCCTCTGGGACAAGCCGAAGACGGAGGTGATGCCGTGAGACGATGCGTCGCTTTGATGCCATTGCTGATTCTCTTCCCTGCCCTCGCGGCGGACCGGCCGTGGCCGGCCAAGGGAGACTCCGTCTACGTCGCCGCGTCACTGAAGGGCATCCAAAATCCGCGCCTCGTGAGCGGCGCGAGCATGAGATACGACATGCCCGCGTG
>DASTNM010000438.1:0-6814 GCA_035762745.1 Candidatus Polarisedimenticolia bacterium | reverse complement strand
CGCTGTCCTTCGAGGGCCGGGCGCAATGAGGGAAGCAGCGCGCGGTCGACCAGGAGCTGGTTGAATCCCGACTCGAGGTTTTGGCGCAGGAAGGGGACCTTGAACTGGCCGACCATCACCTGGAGCCCTTCGGCCCGCTTGTAGTTCAGGTAGAAATCCTTGACCCGGAATCCGGCGTCGGGCTTGAGGACCTTGCCGCCGTCGTTGTCCTGCCCCAGTTGGAGGTAGATGTCGAGCCTGGGCGAAGCCTGGCCCCGCAGGAGGAATCGAGCCCGGCGTATGAGGAAGTCGTTGATGTCTTCGGTCTGAACGGGTCCGGAGGGCGTGTCTTCATGCCCCCCCGAGACACCCCAGAACATGAGCCGGGTCTCGATCTCCAGCTTCCCCTTGTCGTTGTTCACCAGCGGGACCCAGGCGTGGCTGGGGCTTCCAATCCCGAGCATGAGAACGGCCATCACCGTCCACTGACCCAATCCCACCTTCAAGCAGCACCTCCAAGCGAGTGTTCAGCGAGTCGCCAGGACTCGGAATGAGTTGGCTTTGCCTACGAGGAAGACCGGGGTACCCGGGCGAAGCGCCAGCCTGTGACAGGCCTGCGTCGTGATCGTCGCAAACAGCGATGTCCGGAGCCGGCCCAGGGTCACGGCGACCAGGACCTGTCCGCCCGTCTCTTCCTCCGGATTGGTCGCGCGAATCTCGCGGATCTCGCCCGCCAGAGTGTTCTGCGCGGAGATTCCCGATGGCGGCTGCGTTGCGAGGATCAGGTCCTCGGCTCGCACCGCCAGAACCACCTCCCGCCCCACCACGAGGTCTCTCGCAGCGATTGCGATGCGCAGCCCGGGCTCCACGGCCACTGTTGCCGTGGAATCCGAGGTGTCGGTGACCGTCCCGCGCAGGACATTCTCGAAGCCTTCCGTGCGTGTCATCGGGAGGACTGCAGGATCCGTGAAGACCTCATCGGGACGCCCGTGCGCGATCGCCTTCCCGGAGGCGAGGACCATGACCTCTTTGCTCAGGGTCTTGATCTCGGTGGCGTCGTGAGAGACGAAGAGGGTCGGGATGGAGAACTCCTCGCGGACTCTGAAGAGGTAAGGGAGAATCCTCCGTCGCAATGGCAGGTCCAGGTTGGCCAGCGGCTCATCCAACAGAAGAAGGTCCGGGCCGGAGCAGAGGGCGCGCCCCAGAGCCACTCGTTGTCGCTCGCCCCCCGACAGCGACACGACGTCCCTGCCGGCAAGATCGGTCAGTTCCAGGACCTCGAGGACCCTATGGGGCGTCACTCTCTCTCGATCGGTCCTCTCGGCCCGCCTCCGCCCCGACATGAGGTTCTGCATCACGTTGCGATGCGGGAACAGGAGAGCGTCCTGGGGAACGTAGCCGACGCCGCGACGTTCCGGCGGCAGGCAAACGTTCCGACTCGTATCGAGCCAGATCCGGCCATTGACCCGGATGAACCCGCGCGTGCCCTTGCGGAGCCCGGCCACCGCTTCCAGGATGGTCGTCTTGCCGGCGCCGGAGGGGCCGAAGATCCCCAGCGAGCCCTCGAAGGTCTCCCAACGCACCGACACGTTGAAGCGGTCGAGGGGAAGAGTCAGATCGAGGACGATCGCGTGCGTCATGACGCCCGCGCGCGCCGGCGCAAGAGGATCTCGACCGTCCAGACGGCCGCGAAAGCCAGGACCACCGTCATGGCGACGAGGGCGAGCGCCTGCCGATCGTGGCCGATCTGCATCTCGCTGAAGATCGCCAGCGCCAGAGTCTGGGTCTTGCCCGGAATGTTGCCCGCCACGATGATCGTGGCGCCGAATTCCCCCAGAGCCCTGCTGAACCCGAGGACGGCAGCCGCCAGAAGGCCGCGCCGCGCCAGCGGTAGTGTGATCTCGACGAAGGTCCGGGCCGGGCCGAGGCCCAGCGTGCGAGCGACTCCTTCCAGGCGCCGATCGACCTCCTCGAAGGCCACCCTGGAGGTCCGCGCCACCAGAGGCAGCGCCATGACCGATGAAGCCAGCGCCGCCCCTTGCCACGTAAACAAGAGGTTGAGGTCGAACCCCAGGGTCCGCTCCCCCAGCGGGCCGCTTCGTGCCAGCAGGAGCAGCAACAGGTAGCCAACGGCGGTGGGGGGGAGGACGAGCGGGAGGGACGTGACGGTCTCGACGAAAGTCTTGCCGCGGAAATCGCTTCGAGCGAGGACGAGACCCAGCAGGATCCCCGGCGGAAGGATCACGGCCGTCGCCCAGAAGGCGACCTTCACGCTGATCAGCAAGGCGGTGAGAGAGGCCGAGTTCAATGGGGCGGCCCCTGCACGATGAACCCGTACTGTTCGAACGTGGCGGCCGCCGTGGGTTCCGAGAGCCAGGCCACGACACGCCGGGCCACGTCGAGCCGGGGCCGGTCACGCAGTGCGGCGACAGGATAGGAAATGCGTGGTCCTTCGCTTTCCGGGACCTCGTACAGGACGCGCACCTTCTTCGACATCGCGGCGTCGGTCCGATAGACCACTCCCACTTCGGCGCCGCCGGACTCGACCGCCGCCAGCGCGGCACGCACGTCGAGACCCGGCAGGACGCGATCTCTGACGCCGTCCCAGAGCCCGGCCTTTTCGAGCCACGCCCTGGCATACTTGCCCGCAGGAACCGCCTCCGGGTTGGCCAGCGAGATCCACCGTACGCCCGGCCCGACCAGATCCCGAGCCGATTGAATGTTCAGCGGGGTATCCCTGGGTCCGACCACGACGAGCCGGTTGGAAAGCAGTGAATGCCGGGAGTCGGGGTCCACAAGACCGGCCTGGGCCACGTGGTCCATCCAGGCCTCATCCGCCGAGAAGAACAGGTCGGCCTTGTTCCCTGCTTCGATCTGCCGGGCGAGGTCATTCGAAGCGCCGAAGTTGAAGACCAGGTGCGCATCGAGGGCTTCTTCGCAGGCGGGCGCGAGCCGCTGGAGGACATCGCGAAGGCTCGCGGCGGCGTAGAAGTTGATCTCCGGAGAGGCCGGTCCCGCCGCAGGAGCCGTCGCCAGGACACTCTGAACCGCTATCAGGACGGCGATCGCCATCCCCGGACGATTCACTCCCCGCATGCCCGGTCCCCCTGTCTTTGAAGTAGACTGCTCTCCCGGCTGTCCGGGAGGGGGCGCATTGTATAGCACGAAATACGATGACCTTGAAAGACGGAAGAGCGACTAGGCAACGGGAGATCTGGGAGGTGCGGCCGCGCTGGCGGCTCGGCCGGGGGGAGGCGATCGCCCTGGGGCCGGGGAAGGTCGAGCTCCTGGAGGCCATCGGCCGGACGGGATCGATCTCGGCCGGCGCCCGGGCGATGGGGATGTCTTACAGGCGGGCCTGGCTTCTCGTGGACACGATGAACCGGTCCTTCCTCAGGCCGCTGGTTGCGACGTCGAAGTGGCGCGGAGAGGGTGCGTGGCTGACGCCTGAAGGGAAGAGAGCCCTGCGACTCTATCGTCGCCTCGAGACTCGAAGCCTGGTGATCGGGCGTCCCGTCCTGGCGGAGCTGCTGAAGCTTCTCAAGCCGGCGCGCGCCGGGTCCCCCCGCTTGCGGTCCCGTCGAGACTGAGGCGGCGGTCGCTTGGTGAGAAAGCTTACCAGGGAGGTCGGCGTCGTCATGTCAGGCAAAGACATCGGAGTCGTGGCGGCCGGCTCACTGCTCGTGGCCGGCCTCGTTCTGGCCCGGGTCGCGGGTCCGCAGGAGCACGATCATCCGGCGCCTCCGGACGAGAAACTCGGCACGGTGCGGTTCACGACTTCGTGTGCGGCCGCCGCCCAGCCGGCGTTCACCCGGGCGGTGGCGCTGCTCCACTCGTTCGCGTTCGGCGCCGCCACCGAGGCGTTCAACCAGGCGCTCGGGTCCGATCCGGGCTGCGCGATGGCCCAGTGGGGCATCGCGCTCTGCGCCTGGGGCAACCCGTTCGCGGCGGGCATCAAGGACGAGACGCAGCTCCAGCAGGGGCTCGATGCGATCGGGCGCGCGCGCACGATCGGGGCAAAGACCGGGCGGGAAAAGGAGTACATCGAAGCGGCCGCCCGGCTGTTTCAGGACTCCCAGAGCGTCGATCAGCGGACGCGGCTCCTGGCCTATCGTGACGCGATGGCGCAGGTGGCCGCGCGCCATCCGGACGACAGCGAGGCGTCGATCTTCCATGCCCTCGCCCTGGCGATCTCGGCGGACCCCAAGGACAAGAGCTACGCGAGCCAGCTGAAGGCCGGGGCGATCCTCGAGAAGCTCTGGGCCGTCCAGCCCGATCACCCGGGCATCGCGCACTATCTCATCCACGCCTATGATGTCCCGTCGCTGGCCCCGCGGGCGCTCGACGCCGCGCGTCGCTACGCCAAGATCGCCCCCTCGGCGCCGCACGCCCTCCACATGCCGTCCCACACCTTCACGCGGCTCGGGTTGTGGCAGGAGTCGATCGATGCCAACCTGGCGTCGGCCGCCGCCGCCCGCCGCGAGCGCTCGACCTCCGAAGAGCTGCACGCGACCGACTACCTGATGTACGCCTATCTGCAGACAGGACAGGACCGCGCCGCGCGGACGCTGCTGGACTCATTGCCGGAGATCGCCTCCCGCTTCAATCCAGGCAAGGTGGGAACCGGGGCCCCGCCGGCCGCCGGGTATTTCGCCATCGCCGCGCTGCCGGCGCGCTATGCGCTCGAGCGGGGCGCGTGGGACGAAGCGGCGAGGCTGGTCGTGCACGACAGCCCGTTCCCCTTCACCGACGCCATGACCCATTATGCCCGGGCTCTCGGCGCGGCCCGCTCCGGCGACACCGTGCTTCCCAAGGCCGCCCTCGTGGCGCTGGAACAGCTCCGCGATCGTCTGGCGCAGAAGGGGGAAGCGTACTGGAGCGAGCAGGTGGAGATCGAGCGCCGCACCGCCGCCGCATGGCTCAGGTTCGCCGAGGGGAAAAGAGACGAGGCGCTGTCCGCGATGCGCGAGGCGGCGCAGCGCGAGGACGCCACCGAGAAGAACGCCATGACGCCCGGACCTCTCGCGCCGGCGCGGGAGCTCCTGGGCGAGATGCTGCTGGAGCTTCACGAACCCACCCTGGCGCTGAGGGAGTTCGAGAAGACGCTCGTGAACGAGCCGGGCCGGTTCCGGGCGCTTGCGGGAGCCGTGAAGGCGGCCGGCGCGGCGGGCGAGCGTGAGACCGCACGGAAATATTTCGACCAGCTTCGCAAGACCTGCGAGCGCGCCGATCGGCCCGGCCGCCTGGACCCGGTCGACCCCGACCGGGCGGCCTCCAGCGTCGGACGCTGACACACTCATCACTCATGTCGGTGAGACTCCCCGCGGGCCGAGCGGTATCGAGGCAGCGGTGGCGGCCATCGAGGGCCTGATGCGCTGATCGGGTTGAATCGTGCGCCCGCGCGATCTCCTCGTTGAAGGGGCTGAAGGGGAGGGTCAAGCCCGCGAGCCGGGAAGTTCTCCGGCTCCGAATGGGCGACGCCATGGTACTGCGGCACCCTTTATCTCCGACTACCGACAGTCGCGCGCAGGAGCCTTAGGCGCGTGTCGAGCTCCTCGGGAGTCATCGTGGCGTACTTCGGCGGGAGCAGCCGGCGGCTCGACGCCTCGAAAACCGCCAGCAGCTCCATGTACTCCAGAAGCTCGATGTCACGGCTCGGGAAGTAGTCCGCGGCGGCGCGAATGAGGTGCTCGCCCGTGACGGGCGCGTCGCCTCCCGACTGGCGGGCGGCGTCGTCGTTGGCCATCAGAACCACTGCCTCGATGTCCGCGTTGCTGTAGCCAACGAGCTTCGCGGCAAACCCGCTGCGGATACCCGCTAGATCCAGCTGTGTTGGGCTGGTCCTGACGTTGTTCTTCCTGAACTGCGCGCGAACCACGCCCTCCACCTCCTCCGCCGACTGCGGGTAGAGGAAGGGGATCTTGCGGTCGAGGCGCCCTGCCCGCTTGAGGTCAAGGTCGAGTTTGTCGGGACGATTCGTCATCACGAGGAACAGAATCCTCCCACGGTTCGACGTATCGGACATGAACTCCTTGATCCGACCGATGACACGGGACGAGGTCCCTCCGTCCTCCTCGCCCGAGTTGCCGAAGGCGCGGTCTCCCTCGTCGATGATCAAGACGACCTGTCCGATGGCCTTGATGACGGTCAAGATCTTCTCAAGGTTACCCTCGGTGGCACCGACCCACTTTGAGCGGAAGTTCTTCAACTTGATCGTGGTGAGGCCGCATTCCTTCGCAAAGGCCTCTGCAACGAAGGTCTTGCCGGTTCCCATCGGCCCCGTGAACAGGATCCCCATCGGGACGCGGCTGCGGCGCCCCTCTCGGATGTTGTCTGCGATGACGTTCAGGTCTTCTTTCACCGCTTCCATGCCACCGACGACCTCGAAGCCGTGCTCCGGGTTCACGAACTCGACGAGACCGAAGCACTCGCGCTCGAGGATGTCACGCTTCCGGGCGGCGATGAGCAGATCCGCGTCATGTCGGGCACGCTCGGAGGCGCCCACAGGCGCCGACGGGGAGACGCCCGCCCCGGGGGCAACAAGCTTCCGGATCTCGTCCCGCATCATCCCCGCCGTGAGCGCGGCGAGCTTCCTCGCCCGCTCGACCACGTCGGGGCCCCCGCCGAGTAGCGTGGCGATGAACTCCTCACGGTCGGCCCGCTCCTCCTCGGAGGGAGGCGGGGGCGTCAGGATGGAAGCGATCTGGATCGCCTTGAGGCCCGCGGTCACCTCGGCGTAGCGATCCGCATCCTTGTCGGTCAGCTTCGGATCGGCGATCCGGGCCGCCGAGCGGCGGGTTTCGAGATCCGGCATGGGGACCTCGACGACGCCAAC
>DASTNM010000437.1:0-9014 GCA_035762745.1 Candidatus Polarisedimenticolia bacterium | reverse complement strand
CCTGACTGAAAGAAGATCTCCGGACAGGCCCCGTCGCGCCCGAGGTCGGCATGCCGCTCGCACGCTGGACGTTCAAAATTCTCATGCTGTTCGCCGCTCTCGCGGCGATCCTGGTGGGAGGGGTGCTCGCCCTGCCGCATCTCGTGGACGTCAACCGTTACCGGCCGCAGATCGCGGCGCGGCTCGAGGAGGCGGCAGGCCGATCGGTCAGCCTGGGGACCCTCACCCTGTCGCTGCTGCCGGCGCCCGGCCTCGCCGCGCGGACGCCGGTCCTGGCCGAATCGACCCGCTACCCCGGTCGGGACTTCCTGCAGGCCGAGTCGCTGGCGTTGCGTGTCGGGCTTCTCGACCTGCTGCGCGGACGTGTCACGGTCAAATCGATCGTTCTGAACCGGCCGGTCCTGACCCTGATCCGCGACGAGGGCGGGCGGTGGAACTTCGACGACCTGCTGCGACGCGCCTCGACGCCCGGC
Source organism: Candidatus Polarisedimenticolia bacterium (assembly GCA_035762745.1). Taxonomy (GTDB): domain Bacteria; phylum Acidobacteriota; class Polarisedimenticolia; order Gp22-AA2; family Gp22-AA2; genus DASTNM01. The sequence continues at coordinate 8,541 of DASTNM010000437.1, read as the reverse complement.
TCAAAGGGCGCCGCCCCGTCGGGGGAAGGGCCTCCTCTGCGGATCGATCGGGTGATCGTTCACGACGGGAGAGTCCGGGTCTACGACGACGCGGTGGTCCCCGGTGCGCGCTCCGAGGTCGTGATCGCTCCTGTGGAGGCGCGGGTCGGCGGCTGGGGCGGAGGCGCCGACACGGAGATCGACCTCTCCGCCGGACTCGGGAAGAGCCGTGTGACGACGAGCGCCCGGCTGATCGCCGCAGACGGCCGCTCGCGCCTCGAGGGGCGAACGACGGCTAAGGGGCTGCGCGCCGTCGATCTCGCGACGCTCATTCCGTGGCTCGGCGTGGCGCGGCCCGGCGGACTCGAGCTCGGTGGCACCATCGACCTTCAGGGGGCGGCGACCTTGCCGCTCGATCGGCCGCAGGCGGTCCGCTTCAAGGGAACGCTGCGTTTGAAGGGGCTCAGCTACCGCGACGCCGGAATGGCGCGGCCGCTGCAAGATCTATCGGGAACCGTAACGGTCGACGACCAGCGGGCGTCCTGTGAGGATTTCGGGGCCCGGATTGGGGGCTCGGCCCTGCACGGCAGGCTTCAGGTCGAGGACTTCCTGAGGCCGCGCATCGGGTTCACGTTGACATCCCCGCGGATCGACTTCAACGAGGCCCTGGCGACCTTCGCGGTGGCGGTCCCCACGACCCGGTCCGCCAAGCCGCTCTCCGCTGCGACGACCGCTTTCGGCGGCGGGCTTCTGGAGCAGATCAAGGCGGCCGGCAGCCTGACGGTGGAAGCGGCCCGCTTCGAAACTTTCGACCTGTCGAAGGCAGGCACGGCGGTTGGCCTCGAACGCGGCCTCTTCTCGCTCAAGGAGACGAAGGCGGCGTTCTACGGCGGCACGCTGGTCGGCAGGGCAAGCGCCGACCTGTCACGGGGCAAGCCGGTCTTCAATCTCGGTATCAAGCTCGATGGGGTCGATGTGAACCCAACCCTCACCGCCTACGATGCCGGGCTCGAAAACCTTCTTGGAGGCACGCTCGCGGGGACGCTCGACCTCGAGGCCACGGGAGCCGACATGCAGGGGATGCTGAGAACCGCCCGCGGCTCGGCGGCCCTTGAGGTGACGAAGGGCCGGATCGCCTCCTTCAGTCTTCTCAAGCAGCTCGCGGCCCTCCTGGAGCTCGCAGGTGGCAAGGGGATCGGGCGCGACGAAACCCCATTCGAATTCCTGCGAGCCCACCTGTCAATCGCCGATGGCAAAGCCCGGACCGACGACCTGACGCTCCATTCCGCCGACCTCGATCTGGACGGGAAGGGATGGATCGGGCTGGACGCCACCCTCGACCTCGATGTCGCGGCCAGCTTCTCCGAGGAGTCGACTCGGGGGATGGTGGCACGCAACGCGCGGCTCGGATCCCTGGCCGACTCCCGGGGACGCCTGACGATGCGCTTCCGTCTGTCGGGTGATCTGAAGAGCCCGCGCTTCGCCATCGACACCCGGGCCCAAGCCGGTGCAGTCAAGGAGAAGGCGAGGCAGAAAGTGCGGGATCTCCTGCTGGATCGCCTCCGCAAGAACCAGGGGCATGAGGGCGCGCCGCCCCCCCCGCCGTAGGGACGTCTACTGGACCCGCAGGACCTCGATCTTGCTGTAGGAGGAGACGATACGGGTGCCGTCCTTTCCCTCGACCATCAGCCTCACCAGATAACTTCCGGGGCGGCCGAGGACGAAGGTCTTGGTGAAGGAGGTCGGCACGAAAACCTCCTCCTTGGGGTGCAGGCAGACCGGGTCCTCGCGCACTTTGAAGCCTTCCTCCTCACTTTGCCCCGGGTCGATTCGAATCCAGGTCACGGCGGCGTGACAGAAGTTCGGGTCCTGCCGGCTGACTCCCGAGAGTTGGCCGGTCAGGACGACGGTCACGGGGGTGAATCCGACCGCGGGGTCGGCGATCAGGTGCAGTTTGGGCTTATCCTTCTTGTCCCGCGCTTCTCCGTCAGTCCCTTCTCCCTCCCCGGAATAGGTCAGAGCGGGAAGGATGAGGAGGGCGGATGCCAGAGCGACCGCGAAGCGTCGGGGAGCGGTGCGCAGCATGGGGGGAGTATAAGCCAGGCTCGCCCCCACCGGCAACCGTCCTCACCGCAGGACGGACTGCTCGGGAGATGCGGACAGTCGTGGTCCAGGGACGAGGCGCGACCGTCTGCGCTGCGCAAAGAGAACGGCTTTCGGGCCGCTCACGAAACCCACCGCTGGCATAGAATTGGCTTAGGAGGAAGGAGTGGCGAGAGGAGCCGCCAGGCTCCATAGCCGGAAAGGCGGGTGCGTCATGCGCAGCGCGGCGAAAGGATGGGTTACCGGGGCCTCCCTCATTGGAGGAGTGTTGGGACTCCTGCTCACCGTCACTTCGTCCGGGTCCGCGATGGCGCAGGACGAAGGATACGGTGCCACCTTTGCGCGTGTCAGGCAGGTCGAGGGGGCGCTGAAACTGCAGCGGACCCAGGAAGGTGAGGTCGTGGAAGCCGATGTGAATACGCCGGTGGCGTCCGGGGACCGGGCCTGGACGGAGGGCGGACGGGCCGAGATTGGCCTGGCGGACGGTTCGATCATCTGGCTCGATCAGGATACGCGTCTCGACCTGCGCAACCTCGCCGACCTCGATAACCGCTATGAGAAGACGAATCTTCTGGCCCTCGATCATGGAAGCCTCCGCATCCAGGCGGCCGGAACGGAAGAGAAGGACAAGGTGTTCCAGATCGACACCGAGGCGGGGTCGGTCTACCTGCTCTCCGAGGGGGTCTTCCGAATCGATGTTGAGGGCGGCGTGACGACGGTTTCGTCCTTCCGCGGTGTTGCGGAGGCGTCGGGAGACGATGGCTCCCGACTCGTACGCAGCGGCGAGCGTACCAGCGTACGCCAGGGTCGGGTACCCGCCGACGCCCGCCCGTTCAACACGATGCGGCTGGATGACTTTGATCGCTATTGCGAGACGCGCTCCGAGGCCTACCTGAGACAGGGAGCGGGGGAGACGGAGGGTCGCGTCGAGAAGGACGTGCCCGAGGAGGTCCGCCCCTACGTCGGCGAGCTGTCGGTCTACGGCGGCTGGCATAACGTCGACCCGTATGGCTGGGTCTGGAGACCGACCTACTATGGTGACTGGGGACCCTACGTCAGCGGTCGTTGGGCCTGGTACCCGACCGGCTGGGTCTGGGTCTCCTACGATCCCTGGGGCTGGGCACCCTATCACTACGGCCGCTGGGACTTCGCCGTCGACCTCGGATGGGTCTGGATCCCCGGGGGGATCTGGAGCGGCGCCTGGGTCAGCTTCGCGGTCGGACCGAGCTACATCGGCTGGTGCCCGCTTGGCTTCTACAACCGACCGGTCTTCTATGACACGAGGTTCATCGGCGGTGTCGACGTCAATGTGGGGCGGCTGGGAAACCGGGGCTGGCGCTTCGTCCCCAACGACCATTTCGGGGACCGTAAGTGGTCGCGCGGGACCCTGCTGACTCCCGACCGCCTGCCGCGCGGCACCGACGTCGTGGTGACCCGTCAACTTCCGAAGTTCGAGCCGCGAGGGATCGCCGCGCGGCCGGCCGAGGGACGCAAGTTCGTCGAGACCGTGCGTGCCTCGCGCACACCGCTGCCCGCCGAAGGGGCGCCGGGTCGTTCGGTGCCGTTCCGCAGCCTGGAGCGGACCGCGCCGCGTCCCGTTCCGTCCGCGAACCGGGTGGAGACCAGGTCAATGGGCCGGCCGCGCCTTGAAACGCGCGGCCCAAACCCACAGCCCTCGTCCCCAAGGGCCCTGCCACGTCGCGAATCCCCGATGTCGCCGCGCGATGAGCGCGTCCGAGAGCGGGCGCAACGGCCCGTACCCGAGCGCTCCGCCATCCCGCGAGCCGTTCCCCAGCCGCGCGGCTATCGGCCTGGTGAGCCCGGGAGCGGATCGCCGCGCCCCGAGGTGCGTCAGCCCGAACGCCGCCGCGAGCATGCCATCGAGAGCATCGTCGATGGCGTGCGCCGCGAGCGTGTTCAGCCTCGGGTCGCGCCACCGCCGCCGCGGGTCGCCCCAGGGCCGTCGCGACCGGTGAATCGCCCGCCTGCGCGCCCGCCCCAGGCGCAACCCAGAGGCGGCAACGAGAGGCCACCGCGCCCTCCCAAGGAAAGGGTGCATTAGTGCTTCACGGGCCGACTTTTCTTGACGCGCCGAAGAGGCGTGTGATAGAAGAGTCGGCCCGATGGCCATCCTCCCCATCCTGCGCTATCCTCACGACATCCTGCTGACCGAGTGCGAGGAGGTTCGAGGAATCACTCCCGACCTCCAGCGCCTGGTCGAGGACATGATCGAAACGATGCATGCCGCGCCAGGTGTCGGACTGGCCGCCAATCAAGTCGGTGTGAATCTCAGGCTCGCCATCGTCGATTTGAAGGCCGGCGAGGACCCCGAAAAGGTTCTCGTGCTGATCAATCCTCGGGTCATCGAAAACTCGGGGTCGTACGTCGAGGAGGAGGGGTGTCTCAGCCTGCCTGGCTTCACCGAGCGCTGCGCCCGCCCCGATCGCTGCGTCATAGAGGCGATGGACCTCGAGGGGGTGGTGCGGCGATTGGAAGGGCGGGACCTGCTGGCTCGTGCCTTCAATCACGAGATCGACCACCTGCACGGCAAGCTCTTCGTCGAGCATCTCAGCCCTCTCAAGCGTCGCTTCATCAAGCGCAAGATTCAGAAGCGGATGCGCGCCGGGGACTGGGACCTGATCCCGTCCTGAAGAAGACGCCATGAAACTCGTCTTCATGGGGACTCCCGACTTCGCGGTCCCTTCGTTGCGTTCTCTGCTGCGCGCCGGGCACACCGTGCAGGCGGTTGTGACCCAGCCCGATCGTCCACGCCGCCGACAGTCGTCTCCTCCCGAACCCTCGCCCGTCAAACAAGAAGCGCTGCGATCGGGGCTGCCGGTCCTGCAGCCCGAATCCCCCAGGGATCCCGAGTTCGGCGAGCGCCTCCGGGTGATCGGTCCGGAAACGGCCGTCGTCGTCGCCTACGGGCGGATCCTGCCCCCCGACGTCCTGGCGATCCCGCCCCGCTGGTGTGTCAACCTGCACGCCTCTCTTCTCCCAAGGTACCGTGGCGCCGCCCCGATCGCGCGGGCGATCATGGCGGGGGAGAAAGTGACCGGCGTGACGACGATGAGGATGGATCGGGGACTCGACACGGGAGACATCCTGCTCGTGAAGGAGTGCGCTATCGGGTTGAGCGAGACTGCGGGGGAGTTGACCGTGAGGCTCGCGACGCTGGGAGCCGATCTCCTGGTCGAAACCTTGGGCCTGCATGCCCGTGGCGCGCTCGACCCGCGGCGCCAGGATGCGCGCGATGCGACGCAGGCGCCTCCACTCGCGCGCGCCGACGGTCGCATCGACTGGCGGCAGTGGGCGCAAGAGATCGCCAACCGCGTACGGGGTTGCAACCCCTGGCCCATCACTGCGACCTCGCTGCGAGGGGAAACGCTCAAGATCCTGCGGGCGGAGGTCAGCTTCGAGCCGACCGCGAAGCGCGGCGGCCGGGTGCCACCCGGCCGCGTGGTCGCTGCGGACCGGGGACGGATCCTCGTGCAATGCCGGGGCGAGTCCCGTCTCTCCCTCCTCGAGATCTGCTTCCCCGGGCGCAGGCCGATATCGGCGCAGGATGCCCTCAACGGGCGGCTCATCCGCGTGGGAGACGCCTTTGCCCCGCCACCCGCCGGCTGAGCCGAAGGCCCGGACCGCCGCCTTCGAGATCCTGCAGGCGATCGACGCCGGGCGCGGCCACAGCAACGCGCTGCTGGCCGCGCTGCCCGAGGAGATGAACGAGCGCGATCGCGCGCTGGCGACCGAGCTGGTGTACGGCGTCCTGCGGCGGCGACGCGCGCTCGACCGGCAGATCGAGCAGGTCTCGCGGCGCCCGCTGACGACGATCGATGCGCCGGTGCTCACCCTCCTGCGCCTCGCTTTGTACCAAGTGCTCTTCCTGAGCCGCGTTCCACGCTCCGCGGCCGTCAACGAGTCTGTGGCGCTGGCACGATCGAGCCGGGGCGTGGCCGCGGCGTCGTTCACCAATGGTGTGCTGCGCGCCGCCTGCCGCGCGCTCGAGGAACCTGGCACAAGAGCCCGGACGTTCCCCGACCCGGGCGAAAGCCGGGCCGCCTTCCTGGCAGAGACCCATTCGTTCCCGGAGTTTCTGGTACGGCGATTCCTGACGCGCTACGGAGACGAGGAGTGCGCCGCGCTCCTGGAGGCCATGAACCGCCCGGCCCCCGGGGCGCTGCGTCCGACCCGCCTGGCCGGAAGCCCCGAAGCCCTCGCCGGCCGCCTCCTCGCGCAGGGGGTTCAAACTGCTCCCTCCCCATACCTGCGGGGTGCCCTGCGCGTGCTCCACGGCGTGCCGCAGCGCACCGATCTGTTCCGACAAGGGACCTTCTACATCCAGGACGAGGCCTCGCAACTCGTGGCGCGTCTGCTGCTGCCGATAGGCTCCGGAGAGACTCTTGTGGATCTGTGTGCCGCGCCGGGAGGGAAGATCCTCGCCGCCGCCGACGAATGCGCGCGCGGCGCCGGCCCGCTCCTCGCCGCTGATCTGGAGATCGATCGCCTCCGGACTCTGCGCGAGAATGCGGCGCGCACCGGCGTCGAGGGGATCGCCTGCGTGGTCATGGATGCGACGCGGCCGGCGCTGCGGCCCGGGTTCAACCGCATCCTCCTCGACGCTCCCTGCTCCGGCACCGGGATCATCCGCCGCCACCCGGAGATTCGCTGGCGTCGTTCGGAGAAGGAGATCGCCGCCTTCGCCCGACGCCAGGCGAGGGCCCTGGAGCAGGCGGCCGACCTCCTGGCGCCCGGCGGCCGCCTGGTCTATGCGGTCTGCAGCCTGGAGCCTGAGGAAGGACGGGAACGGATCGAGGCGCTCCTTCTCACACGATCCGATTTGCAACCGCGCGACGCCCGGCGGTTCCTTCCGCAGGAGGCGTGGGGCATGGTCGATCGCGACGGCTTCTTCACAACCCTGCCGCATCGCGACGATCTCGATGGCTTCTTCGCGGCCGTGCTCGAAAAACGCTGAGCGCCAGGGCCCTCCACCTTTGGCACGGCCGAGCCGCTGTGCTACGATGCAGCCCGCCCGGGCGCGCGGAGGATGTATTCCCAAGAGTCCTAGGAACGAGCCATGAACCTTCCCGGGAAGGAGCGACTGCGCCGCCACGCACTGCTCGCCGCGAAGATACTTGCGTTCTGCGGCACCCTCGCCATTGTCGCGGCCCTGAGCGCCTATTTCACAGTCAGGCGATCGATCTCCGGCAGGGACATTCAGGTCCCCGACCTGTCACAGTTGACCGTGGACGAGGCGGCCGCCTTGTTGAAGAAGAGCGGCTTGGTCCTGGAGGAGGCGGCGCAGCGTAACGATGAGCGCGTCGAGGCGGGCCGGATCCTGGCTCAGGACCCTCCGCCCGGGGCCGACATCAAACAACAGCGTAAGGTCAAGGTGGTGGTCAGCCTCGGTGACAAGGTGTCATCCATTCCTGAGTTGCGCGGCGGCGCCGCGCGGCGCGCGCAGATCACGCTGCAGCAACAGGGCATGCGTCTGGGGAACCAGATTTACGTTTACGCTCGCAGTGAAGCGGAAAACATGGTGATCGGCCAGGACCCGCTCCCCGAGGGCGCCGGGCTGCGGGAGGCGAAGATAGCACTTCTGGTCAGCCGCGGCCTTCCACCGCGGACCTACGTGATGCCCGATCTGACGGGGCGACCGCAGGCGCAGGTGGTCGCCTTCCTGGCGCGCGCGGGGCTGAAGCCGGGGGCGGTGCACCACGACTCGACGCGGCCGGCGCCGCGTGGCACGGTTGTGGGCCAGAGCCCGCCGTCGGGGTTCCCGGTGCGTAGCGGCGATCTCGTGACACTGACGGTGGCGGGCGGGGGCGAGGACGATGGCTAGCGACTCGAAGGCCCGACCGGCCTCCCGACCCGCCGTAGCCGGGAAAGCGGCGTCACGGGACGCGGCGCGGCCTCGACCGGCGGCGGGGCGGATGCCCGAATTGCCGGCCCTCGCCGCCTCGATCCTCTCCGCCGACTTCGCCCACCTGGCGGACCAGATCGCCGCGGCCGAAGCGGGAGGCGCCCGGCTCTTTCACCTCGACGTCATGGATGGGCACTTCGTGCCGAACCTGACGATCGGGCCGCCGATCGTCGAATCGATTCGCAAGGTGACCGATCGGCCCCTCGACGTCCATTTGATGATCGAGGAGCCGGACCGGTTCATCGAGCGCTTCGCGCGCGCCGGCGCCGACATGATTTCGGTCCATCAGGAGGCCGTGCCGCACCTGCACCGGACGATCGGCCTGATCCGCGACTGCGGCGCTGCCGCCGGAGTGGCGCTCAACCCGTCGACCCCGGCCTCCCTGTTGCAGGAAGTCCTGCCGGATCTCGACTTTGTTCTGGTGATGTCGGTCAACCCGGGCTTCGGGGGACAGCGTTTCATACCCTCCTCGCTGGCCAAGGTCACCGCCGTGCGGCGGATGATCCACACATCAGGGGGCAGGGCCCGGATCGAAG
>DASTNM010000436.1:0-2385 GCA_035762745.1 Candidatus Polarisedimenticolia bacterium | reverse complement strand
ACCTTGAGGGCGGTGAGCGCGCGCTCGCGCCGCTCCGCCTTGCCCAGGGACGTCAAGAGCAACGGGAGCTCGACGTTCTCGGTGGCGCTCAGCACCGGGATCAGGTTGTAGAACTGGAAGACGAAGCCTACCGTCTGGCTGCGCCAGCGGGCCAGGGCGGTCTCCGACAGCGCCGAGAGGTCGGTGCCGACGACCGTCAGCCGCCCCGAGGTCGGCCGGTCGATGCCGGCGATCAGGTTCAGGAGGGTCGTCTTGCCCGATCCCGACGGACCCATGAGGGCCACGAACTCCCCCTCGGGGACCCGCAGGTCGATCCCATCCAGAACGGTGATCTCCAGGCTGTCCCGGTGATACACCTTGCGCACCTGCTGCACCTCGACGACCGGCGTCACCTCGTCCTCCTTTCGGCCCGCACCGCGTCCCCGTCCCGGAGCGTCGCGGGCGGCCGCACCACGAGCGTCTCGGTGCCGGTGAGACCATCGTTCACCGTGACCCGCCCCTCCCAGGCACCCCCGACGACGACCACGCGCTCGCGCGCCCGTCCCTCGAGCACCTCGAAGACGACGGGGCGCCCGTCGCGCTCGGCCAGCGCCTCCTGCGGCACCGAGATCGAGCGCAACGGCGCGGCGGGGGTCGAGCCGGTCGCCGGCCCGGCGCTGACGAAGGTCACCCGGGCGGTCATCTCGGGCTTGAGCTTCTCGTCCTTGTCCAGGATCGCCACCTTGACCTGCACCGTCGCCTTGGTGCGGTCGGCGGTCGGGATGATCTGCCGCAGGACCGCCCGATAGCGCCGGTCGGGGAACGCCTCCACGGTGACCTCGGCCGGCTGCTCGGGGGCCAGCCGCGCGACGCTGGACTCGCTGACGTCGGCCTCGACCTCGAGGCTGTCGAGGTCGGCCAGGGCGACGATCGCCCCGGAGGAGGTCGAGATGTTGACGCCCGGGGGGATCGGCGCGACGCTCTCGCCGACCTCGGCCATCTTCTTGACGACCACGCCGTCGAAGGGGGCGCGGATCAGCGTGTCCTGGAAGAGAGCCCGGCGCAGATCCAGGTCGGCCCGGGCCTGGGCCAGCTCCGCCTCGGTGATCGTCACGCGGCTCTCGGCGGCCTCGAGGGCATCGCGCGAGGCGACCCGCTCGCGCGCCAGGTCCCGGGACAGGCGGAGCTGACGGCGGTTCTCGTTGAGGTCGGCCTCGGCCCGCTGCACCGTCGCCTCCGCCCGGCGCACCTGCGCCTGGTAATCGGCGCTCTCGAGCCGCGCCAGGATCTCCCCCCGCCGAACGCGACTCCCTTCCTCGACCCGCAGCTCCGCCAGCCGGCCCTGGATCTTCGCCGAGACCACCGCCTTGCGGCGCGCCACGACGTAGCCGGAGGCGGACAGCACGGGCGTACCCCCGCCCGCCGGAGAGGTGGCCGACACCGTGGGGCGCACCGTCTCGACCGCGACACCATCGAGCGCCCGGCGGGCCCGGATCCCGAGGAACGCCAGGAGGACGGCTCCGAGCGCCAGGGCGGGGAGAAGCCAGCGCCGCCGGCGACGGGGCGGCCGTCCCCGATCGATGGAGAGCGAGGCGAGATCCTGCCTCAAGTCCGGGACGGCGCGTGGGGTCTCGTTGGCCATGAGAGACCTCATCTTAGCGCAGACCTCGCGGCGCCGCGCCTCGATCCCGAACGCCGCCCGGATCCCTCAGAGGAGCTTCAGGACCTCCGCCGGGTGGCCCTTCGGCTCGACCTTCGGGAAGGCGTGCCGGACGGTGCCGTCGGGTCCGATGACGTAGGAGATCCGCTTGGCGCTGCGGTCGGTCGCCTTCTCGCAGGCGCCGTAGGCCGTGCCGATGGCCCGCGTCGTGTCGCACAGCAGCCGGTATGGGAATTTCATCTTGGCGGCGAAGGCGGCGTTCTCCTCCATCGTGTCGAAGGAGACGCCGAGGATGACCGCCTTCTTCTTCTCGAACTCTGCGGAAAGGTCGCGGTACCCGCAACCTTCGATCGTTCATCCCGGTGTGTCGGCCTTGGGGTAGAACCACAGCACGACCGTCCTGCCCGCGAAGTCGGTCAGGCTGACGTCGCGGCCTTGATGGTCCTTGACCCGGAACGGGGGAGCCTTGGAGCCTGGGGCCAGCATGGTGACCTCCTCCCTGTGGATCGTTCGGCGACGCGGAAGCCTAGCACCCTCCGACCATCGGCTCAAGTCACCCGGCGGCCGTGCGATCGACTGCCTTGCGAACCACGCGGGCCAGCCGATCCGCGGGGCCGCGGCCCCAGTAGTGCAGGAAGATCAGACGCGGCTCCTCGCCGGTCATGTGCTGGTGGATGGCGACGATTTCCAGCGATCCGCCACGCAGGATCCTCAGGACGTCCTGCAGCTCGCTCTCCCGCAGCGCG
>DASTNM010000435.1:0-5511 GCA_035762745.1 Candidatus Polarisedimenticolia bacterium | reverse complement strand
CGCATCGAAGAACTGGTAGGCGGTGATCCCGGTGACGGTGCCGTGAGCCTCCTCGTCGAGCGGCTCGAAGCGAACCACGCTTCCGGGCACCCGACTGTAGGTCGGGATGAACAGCTTGTGGATGTCGAGGAGGACACCGGGGAACTCCGGTCCCCCTTCGACATCGGCCTCCAGGTCGAACGTGACCACGGCGGCCCCCTCCCCCTGCCCTGTGATGAACTTCGCCAGGAGGTCGGCAGCCCGGTCCCGGTCGGTCTCACCGCGCGCCGGCACCTTGTTGATCCAGATCTGCGCCGAGGGGTCGTGAGCCAGAAGAACGTCGTAGGAGCGCGACAGCGCCCGGGCGAGCGGCAGGTCGGCCGCCGGGTGGATCGGCAGGACGTCGACGTAGGTGGCGACCTCCTGCCCGTAGAGGGCCTCCTGCCAGGCCAGGTCGGCCTCGAGGCTGGTGGCATCGATCGCCAGGCCTCCCTCGGCGATGAGGGCGTCGGGGTCGGCCGAGCGGATCGTCACCGAGCTGTTCTTCAGCACGTAGGCGAAGTCGGAGACCCGGGACGCCGACCAGGCGGCTTCGCGGTTCGGCTCGTCCCACACCTCGTAATACCTGACCCGCCCCTTGAAGTGAAAGGCGGCGGCGCGGTTGAACTCGAGCCACGCTTTCAGCACGACGGAGTTCGCCGGCGAGGGAGGCGTTCCGGCCGGATCGATCGCCGGGTTCGTGCCGTAGAGGCAGAGGGTGACGACGAAGTTCGCCGCGCGGTATGGGTCGACGATCCGATCGACCTCGCTCCAATCGTAGGTACCGGCCTGCGGCTCCAGCATCGACCAGGGGGCGCGAATTCTGACGTAAAGCGGATGGTCCGGGACGATCGAGGCGTCACTCAGGGGGTCCGGCAGGAGGAACTCCTCGCGCCCCCCACCGAGGTCGTACTCGTAGCCGAGGCCGAGGATGGGCGGCTTCACCTCGGAGGCCACCGCGTTCGCCGTCACTGGCAGCGCCAGGACGACCGCCACCAGGAGAAACAGCAGGCTTCGTCTCATGGGCGCCGGAAGTTAACAGACTGACCGGGGAGAGTCAAATACCCGCCCCTCCAGGCTGCTGACGGTCGCTCCCTTGTTGACAAGGCCATCGCCCCCCGGTAAATTTCCAAAGGTCCTGCCGGAGCGGCCGCTGCAGGAGCCCGGTCAGAACACTCATGATCCGAGCCGGAGACCAGCAGATTGCGGAGGTTCACCCGTGTCTCCGGTCAAGAACGTCCTGACTTTCGATGTTGAGGATTGGCACCAGTCGACACTCGATCAATCGCTGCCCATCACAGAGCGTGTGCGTAGCAACACGCACACGATCCTGGACCTCCTCGCCGAGAAAAGAGCCTTAGCGACCTTTTTCGTCCTGGGACTCGTCGCCACCCGCTTCCCCGACGTCGTGCGACGCATCGTCGCAGAGGGGCACGAGCTGGCGAGTCACGGCAATTCCCATCGCCCCGTCCATGCCATGACGCGGGAGGAATTCAGGGTCGACCTCCGACGCTCCCTGGCGATCCTTCAGGAGGGGGCCGGGACCAGAGTCCTCGGCTATCGTGCGCCCGATTTTTCCATCAATGAAGGCGCCCTCTGGGCCATCGAGGTCCTGGCCGAGGAAGGGCTGGAGTACGACTCGAGCATCTTCCCCTTCGCGGGGCCGCGCTACGGAATCGCTTTCGCCCCAAGGCTCCCGTTCACCGTGCGTTGCGCCGCCAATCCGAGGTTTCTCGAGTTTCCCCTGACCACTCTTGAGTGGCTCGGTGTCCGTCTCCCGGCGGGCGGCGGAGGTTATTTCAGGCTCTTCCCCTACGCGGTGACCCACACCGCCGTCGCGCGCCTGAATCGAGCCGGCAGCCCGGCCACGACCTATTTCCATCCCTACGAGATGGATACGAAGGAGATTCCACAATCGCCGTACCCCATCCCCTGGCGCCTGCGACTGTCGCAGGGGCTACTGCGTGGCGGGGTCGAGAGGAAGCTGCGGCGCCTGCTGAGCGACTTTTCCTGGGGCCCGGCGCGCGACTGGCTCGACGAGCGCACAAGGGTGGCCGGCGGCCGGATGCTGGAACCGCCCCGGACGCCCGCCGCTGAAGCTCCACTTCTCCGATGATCGAAACTTCGCGCTCCCGCTTCTCCGTGCCGGTCTTCATGTACCACGACCTCGCCCGGTCGCCGGAGCGGGTCCCGGCGTCCCATCGGCCCTATGTCCTCACGACGGACCGTTTCCACGAGCAACTGGAGGTCCTGGTCGGCCTCGGGTTCAGGGGGGGGCGTCTCGACGCACATCTCGAGGGGGCCAATCCGAATCCGATGGCGGGTCTCCGCCACTGCATCATCACCTTTGACGACGGACATGCCAGCAACTTCACAGAGGCGCTGCCGATTCTCCTGAAGGCGGGCTTTCAGGCCACCTTCTTTATCACCGTCGGTTGGATTGGAAAAGCGCCCTACATGGACTGGAATCAACTGAAGGCACTGGCGGCTTCCGGAATGGAGATCGGCTCCCACTCCATGACCCACCGTCCGCCCGCGACGTTGAGCCCCGCCGAGCTGCGGGTGGAGATGCGCGATTCACGGCGGATGCTCGAGGACCGCCTCGGACTCCCGGTGACGAGCGCCTCCTCGCCCACCGGATTCTTCAATTCAGGCATGATCGCGGCGGCGCGCGAGGCCGGCTATCGTGCCCTGTGCTCTGGACGGATCGCCTTGTGGCGCGATTCTGCGCAGGCCTTCGGCATTCCGCGTCTACCGATCAAGGCCTCGACCACAACCTCGAGCCTCCGGAGAATGGCCGAGGGTGATCGCAGTCTCATCGGCTATCTCAGGGCGATGCAGGTGGCACGGAACGGGCTGAAGAGAGCCCTCGGTGTCAACACGTATCTGCGACTCAGGCGCTTGCTGCTGCGCGACCCGCGGAATGGTTGAGTCACCCGAAGCGCTGTGGTATAAATTGCTCGCCATGGCGCGTGGCGCAAGGAATTGCGGCGCATGACCGAGAAACTCGAGGTCTTCATCGCGGGGGCCGTGCGGACGCCGCTGGGCAAGTTCGGCGGCGGCCTCGCCTCGCTCACCGCTCCCGAGCTGGGCGCCATCGCGGCCCGGGCGGCGATGGAGCGCGCCGGGATCAAGCCGGGCGACGTCGAAGAGACGATCATGGGGAACGCCCGGCCGGCGGGCGTCGGTCCCAACCCGGCGCGCCAGATCGCCCACCGTGCCGGGATCCCCGACACGTCCCCAGCCTACACGGTCAACATGGCGTGCGGCTCCGGCCTGCGCGCCATCCAGTCCGCCTGCCAGAGCATCCTCGCCGGCGACCGCGAGGTCGTCCTGGCGGGGGGCGCAGAGTCGATGAGCCGGGTCCCCTACCTCCTCGAGGGTGCCCGCTTCGGCTACAAGATGGGGCATCAGCGGCTCACCGACGCCATGTACCGCGACGGCTTCGTCTGTCCTCTCTGCGAGCAGGTGATGGGTGAGACGGCCGAGACGCTGGCGGAGCGCTACGGCATCAGCCGTGCCGAGCAGGACGCCTACGCCGCCGAGTCGCAGCAGCGCTGTCAGCGCGCCCGCAGGGCGGGCCACTTCACGGCGGAGATCGTTCCCGTCACCGTCCCTGGGTCCAAGGGGGATGCCGTGGTCAGCGCCGACGAGCATCCCCGTGACGACGTCACCGCCGAGGCGCTCGCCAAGCTGCCGCCGGTCTTCAAGAAGAACGGCACGGTGCACGCCGGATCCTCTTCGGGCCTCGTCGACGGAGCGGCCGCCATGGTGGTGCTCTCGGGGGCCGCGGCGCGGCGCCTGAAGGTCAGGCCTCAGGTGCGCATCGTCGCCCACACGACGGCCGGCGTCGATCCGGCCGTGATGGGGATCGGCCCGGTGCCCGCCGTGCGTCAGCTCCTGGCGAAGACCGGCCTCGCGCTGGCCGACATCGATCTGATCGAGATCAACGAGGCGTTTGCTTCCCAGGTTCTGGCCTGCCAGCGCGACCTGGGATTCGACCTGGCGCGGCTCAACGTGAACGGCGGCGCCATCGCACTCGGGCACCCGATCGGCGCCACCGGCGCGCGGATCACGACCACTCTGATCCACGAGATGCGCCGCCGGCACGCCCGCCGGGGGCTGGCCACTCTCTGCATCAGCGGCGGCCAGGGGATCGCTCTCCTCGTCGAAGCGCTCGAGGCCTGACCCCTCATGCCGCGCTCCTACCATGGGCTCGACTTCTACGCCGTCGACGACCTCCTGTCCGAGGAGGAGCGGCTGGTCCGCGACACCGTCCGCTCTTTCGTGACCGAGAAGGTGCTGCCGGTCATCGAGAGGCATTTCCGCGCCGGGACCTTTCCGGCCGACCTGGTTCCCGAGATGGCGCGCCTGGGGCTCTTCGGGTCGAACCTCGAAGGGTACGGCTGCGCCGGCCTGAACAGCGTCGCGTACGGTCTCATCATGCAGGAGCTGGAGCGGGGCGACAGCGGCCTGCGCTCGTTCGTCTCGGTCCAGGGGGCGCTCTGCATGTACCCCATCCACGCCTTCGGATCGAACGAGCAGAAGGAACGCTGGCTGCCGGCCATGGCCCGCGGCGAGAAGATCGGCTGCTTCGGCCTCACCGAGCCCGATGCCGGAAGCGACCCCTCCTCCATGCGTACCCGGGCCACTAAGAGCGGCGACCGGTACGTCCTCAACGGCGCCAAGGCCTGGATCACCAGCGGCTCGATCGCCGACGTCGCCGTGGTCTGGGCCCGCTGCGAGGACGGGACGGTCCGGGGCTTCCTCGTCGAACGTGGCACCAAGGGGTTCTCGACGCGCGACTATGAAGGCAAGTTCTCTCTGAGGGCCTCCGTGACCTCCGAGCTGATCTTCGAGGACTGCTCCATCCCTTCCACGAACCTCTTGCCCGGGACCCGCGGACTCAAATCAGCCCTGATGTGTCTCAACCAGGCGCGCTACGGCATCGCCTGGGGCGGGGTCGGCTCGGCGCAGGCGGTCTTCGACGAGGCGCTCACTTACGCCAAGGGCCGCGTCGTCTTCGGAAAGCCGATCGCCGCCTTCCAGATCCAGCAGGAGAAGCTGGCCTGGATGGCGAGCGAGATCACCAAGGCCCAGCTCCTGGCCCTGCGCCTGGGGCGCCTCAAGGACGAGGGCAAGGCCACACCAGCCCAGATTTCCATGGGCAAGCGGAACAACATCTGGGTCGCCCGCGAGTGCGCCCGGATCGCGCGGGAGATGCTCGGCGCGAACGGGATCATGGACGAATATCAGGCCGGTCGGCACATGTGCAACATCGAGGCGGTCTACACCTACGAGGGCACGCACGATATTCATACCTTGATTCTGGGCGAAGCGCTCACCGGACACTCCGCTTTCTCTTGAGTATTCCCCGTCGCATCATTTTCGTCACCGGTCAGCTCGACATCGGCGGCCAGGAACGATCTCTTTATCTCCTCGTGAAGTCTCTCGATCGGAGTCGGTTCGATCCTGAAGTTGTCTCCCTGAATC
>DASTNM010000434.1:0-3348 GCA_035762745.1 Candidatus Polarisedimenticolia bacterium | reverse complement strand
GGACCGCCGCCGGCCGCGGCGCATCCGGCTAGGAGGGCGGCCGCGCCGGGCCGCCCCGGACCCGGGCCAGGATCCGCTGCGCCATGCGCTCGGAGAGATCCTCGGGCAGGTCGAACGTGCGGGCCTCGGTGACGATGGTCAGGGTCTTGCGCATGGAGTCATAGAGCACCGTGCAGGTGCGGCAGCCGGCGATGTGGGCCTCCAGATCGCTGCGCAGGCCGGCGGGCACCTGGTCGTCCAGGAGGCTCGACAGCTCGGCGAGGACCTCGGCGCAGCTGATCACGCGCCTCTCTCCTTTCTCCCGGAGGAGAAGTGCGACGCGAGCGCCTCGCGCAGCATCAGCCGTCCGCGGGACAGACGCGTTCTCAGCCTGGCCGTGCCGAGATCGAGGATCGCGGCGGCCTCCTCCGTCGAGAGCCGCTCGATGTCACGCAGCGCCAGGACGACCCGGTACCTGGCGGGGAGCTTCATGATCTCCCCCTCGACCAGCGCCTGGATTTGCGCCTTCGAGTAGATCGTCTCGGGGTCGTCCACCCAGGCCTGGATCTGGCGCGGGCGGAACTCCCCCTCATCGGGCGCGGGGTCGTCCAGGCTCTCGGCCTCGTTCCTCCGGCCCAGGCGCCGCAGCCCCTCGCCGATGGCGAGGCGCGTCAGCCAGACGGAAAAAAGTGTCCTGCCCTGGAATGTGTCGATCTGCCGGTACGCCTGCAGGAAGGTCTCGAAAAGTCCGTCCTTCGCCTCCTCCAGGCTGCCGGTGATGACCATGAGGGTGCGATAGACGCGGCGCTGGTGACGCCGGATCAGATCCTCGAAGGCCTTGGTATCGCCCTCCCGCGCCCGGGCCACCAGACCGGCGTCGGCGTCCTCCACGGCGGCGGAGGCCGTCGAAGCTCGCGTCGGCGCCTCCGCCCCGAAGACGCGCCGCGGCGCGAAGTCCGGCTCGGTCCCCAGCCCCATCTGGAGGGTGTTGAGGAATCCGGTCAGGGCGGTCATCACGACCGCCTCCAGCGCCTGCTCCTCCGTGAAGCCGTGACGGAGCAGGCCCTCGAGGTCACGGGCGCGGAACTCAGCCGGCTGCCGGTCCAGCTTGAGGGCCATGTCGAGCAGGGCCGTGTCGGCCGCGGACAGGCCGGCGTGCCGGTGGTCCACCGCCACTTGATCAGACGTCTCCTCGGGCACCCCCAGGGCGCGCAGCATCTCGCAGTGGACCGCCACGCAGTAGGTGTTCAGGTTGGCGGCCGACACGACCAGGAGGATGTACTCCTTCCGCTGCCGCGTGAGGACGTCGTCCGTCAGGAGGATCGAGCCGACGGCTTCGGCCTCGGCGTCGAGCACGTCCGGTCGCAGCGTCTGGGCCCGGAAGATGTTGGGGATGAAGCCGAACCGCTCGCGGAAGAAGATGAAAGGCGGGAAGGGGTCGGGACTCGGGTCGGCGGCGCGCAGGTACGGCCCGGACTTCTCGTGCTCCGGGGCGCCGCGCGCCCCGATGTCCGGCGGGCCCGCCCCCGGCGCCGCCGCGCCGCTCCGCGAACGGAGCCGGCCCGGCTCGAACTCGGGCACCACTCCCAGGCCGGTCGACAGGGTGCAGAGGAATTTTGCGAGGCCGGTCATCAGGACGGCCTCCAGAATCTGCTCGTCACCGAACCCGGCCCGGCGCAACGCCTCGACGTCCTCGCGGCCGATCCGTGTCGGCCGCAGCCCGAGTGTCAGGGCGAAATCGAGGAGGGCGACGTCCGCGCCCGGAAGACCGGCGCGGTGAGGGTCGGACATGAGCGCCTCGGCCCGCTCCTCCTCCATCCCGAGGGAGAGCAGGATGCGGAGGTGGGCCATGACACAGTAGGTGTTCTGGCGCGCCGCCGCCACGACCAGGAGGATGCACTCCTTCTGCGTGCGCGACAGCGCGCTCTCTTTCAGGAGGAGGGCACCGGCGATGCGGGCCTCGGCCTCGATGACACGCGGCAGAAGCGTCTGGGCGCGGAACAGGTTCGGGACGAACCCGAGGTTCTTCTGGAAGAAGGCGAAGGGCCCGAAGGTCGCGGGCAGGTCGACCTCACGCAGGAAGCTCATCGACCCTCTCTCGATGTGCCCGCGCGGCCGTCACGCCAGCGACACCTTTCGGGATGTGTGCCGCGCGGCCCGACCTGCGCCCCGCGTCGGGTCAACCGGGCGGCCGGAGCGCGGCGGTCCCCGCGGCGTCCGGCCCGCCGGCCTGAAGCAGCTCCCGCACGTTGCGCGGCGGGATGGTGCCGAACGAGAGAAGGCGCTCGTTGAAGGCGCGCAGCCTGAATTGATCTCCCTCGCGATGGCGCGCCTCCTCCAGGAGGTCCGCCAGCTCGACGTAGCCGACGAAGTAGGTCGAGAGCTGCGTCGAGCTGATCTTGGCGCGCCGCAGCTTCCCCTTGGCCTCCGCCTCCTCCTGGAAGCCGAAGCGTTGCATCTGGTCCATGGCCCAGCGATCGACCTCCTCGTCCGACATCGCCGTCGTGTGCATGCGGGCGTCGAGAATCGCGTTGAGCGGCACGCGCAGGCACTGCTTGATGTGGATCAGGAGGTTCTCGGGCTCGTCCGCCGCGTAGCCGGAATCGAACATCTCGTGCTCGGCCAGGACCGCCCAGCCCTCGGCGAAGGTGCCTGAGGAGAAGATCTTCTTGTAGACCGTGGCGATGGGGGAGCGCAGGGCGTACCAGTACTGCACGTAATGGCCGGGGAACGCCTCGTGGATCGCCAGGCCCTGCAGGGCGTAGTCGTTGTACTCGCGGAAGAAGGAGGCCTCCAGGGCGCGGCTCGCCTCGGGCGTCTCCCCGCGCGGCACGGAGGAGATCCAGAACGACTTCTTCAGCTCCGGCTCGAGGATCGGCGGCGGGTTGAAGAAGGCGACCGCCGTGCCGTCCATGAACCCCGGGGTCGGCTCGACCACGAAGTTGTCGCTGTCGGGCGGCAGGCCGACGACGTCCCGGTCATGGATGTAGCGCTTGATCCGCTCGACGTACTTCTGCGTGTCGGAGAAGAGCGTCTCGCGCGTGGCGTGGTGCTTCGTCACCTCGCCCAGCACCTCGGAGACGACGGCGTTGATCAGGTCGTCCCCCGCTTCGGCGTGGTGGTGATCGGAGAAGAGGCGGGCGTGCAGCGGCGTGGCGATCTCGAGCATCCGTCGCCGGTCGGCGTCGAGCATCTGCTGCGCCCGCTTCATGATCTCCTCCGGGGTCATGGAGGACTGCAGCGTGTAGCGCAGCTTCTTCGTCCAGCGCTCCTTTCCGAGCCGCCAGTCCCCTTTCGAGGCCGGCTTCAGGTCGTGCTCGAGCCAGGTCTGGAACTCCTTCAGGGCGGCCACGACGCGCGGGTTCTCCC
>DASTNM010000433.1:0-2147 GCA_035762745.1 Candidatus Polarisedimenticolia bacterium | reverse complement strand
GACGAGGCGGCGACGCCGGTCCCCCTGTCGCACCCGGAGATCGGCTTCCTCGCCGCCTCGCGCCCCGCCGAAGCACGTGCCGAGGCGAGGTTCCTGCTCGTCCCGACGCCCGAGCGGGAGCGCGCCTGGCTGCGCGCCCTGACCGAGGAGCCGCACGTCGCCGGCACCCCGGAGGATCGCCGCTCGGCGGAGTACGTCCGCGACCGCCTGGTCGAATTCGGCCTCAAGGCCGAGATGGTGACCTACGAGGTGCTCCTCAACTACCCGAAGTCGGTCTCCCTCAAACTGCTGAAGCCGGAGCCGGCCGACCTGACGCTGCGCGAGGAAGGGTACTTACGCGACAAGGACACCTGGAGCGAGGACGCCTTCCCCGCCTTCCACGGCTACGGCGCCGCGGGGCGGGCGCGGGGCCAGGTGGTCTACGTCAACTACGGGACGCGCGAGGACTTCGAGCGGCTCGAGTCGCTCGGGCTGTCGGTCGAGGGGCGGATCGCCCTGGTGCGCTACGGCAAGATCTTCCGCGGGCTCAAGGTGAGAGAGGCGCAGACGCGCGGGGCGCGCGGCGTCATCATCTATTCGGATCCGGCGGACGACGGCTACGTGAAGGGGGACATCTATCCGGACGGCCCGATGCGCCCCGCCTCCGCGATCCAGAGAGGGTCGGTGCAGTTCCTCTCCGCCGGCCCGGGGGACCCGACGACGCCCGGCTACGCCTCGACGAAGGGAGCGCGCCGCGTGCCGCGCGAGGAGATGACCGGGATCCCGAAGATCCCCTCCCTGCCGCTCTCCTGGGGCGAGGCGTCGAAGATCCTCAAGGCGCTCGCCGGGCAGCGTGTCCCGGACGACTGGCAGGGAGGACTGCCGTTCGCCTACCACGCCGGCCCCGGCGCCGCCGAGGTGGAGATGGACGTCGAGATGGACTATGCGGTGCGGCCGATCTGGAACGTTCTCGCGACGATCCCCGGAGGCGTCGAGGCGGATCGCCTGGTGATTCTGGGCAACCATCGCGACGCCTGGACCTACGGCGCGGTCGACCCGAACTCGGGAACCGCCTCATTCCTGGAGACCGCCCGCGGCCTGGCGGCGGCGCTGAAGCAGGGATGGACGCCGCGACGCAGCGTCGTCCTCGCCTCCTGGGACGCGGAGGAGTACGGCCTCGTCGGCTCGACCGAGTGGGTGGAGGATCGGCTGGCGTCGCTGCAGACGGGCGCCGTCGCCTACGTCAACCTCGACTCGTCGGTCACGGGTGGCGACCTCGACGTCGACGGCATCCCATCCCTCAGGGACCTTGTGGTCGAAGCGGCGGGCGATCTTCCCGATCCGCGCCGCGGCGGGAGCGTGCTCGACGCCTGGCGCTCGCGCCGGCAGCGCGAGTGGGCCCGCTCGGAGCCGCCCTGCCCGGCGGAGCCGGAGCAGCGCTTCGATCTGCACCTCAATCCACTCGGCTCGGGGTCCGACTACACAGCCTTCACCGACCACGCCGGCATCGCCAGCCTGAACTTCTCCTTCGAGGGGGACTACGGCGTCTATCACTCGGTCTACGACGATTTCTTCTGGATGGAGAAGTTCGGCGACCCGGAGTTCCTCTACCACGCGGTCGCCTCGCGCCTGTACGGCCTCCTGGCGATGCGCCTCGCAGCCGCCGAGATCGTGCCGCTGCGCTATGCCGCCTACGGCCGGGCCCTGCAGCGCGAGCTTCTGCTGCTGAACCGCGACACGCTGCGCGAGCGCCGGATCTACGAGGCGGCCACCGCCGAGCCGGGCGACGTCGAGCCCGGGTCGACCGCCTCCGTCGAGGCGCGCAAGAAGCCGCCCCTCGTTCCCGACTTCGCCGCGATCGAGAAGGCGATCGGCACCTTCGCGGAGAGCGCCGCGGCGCTCGACGCCGCGCTCTCCCGGCTGGAGCAGGGGACGGGCGGCGGGGGCGCGCCGGCGGCGCCGGATCTCTCCCGTCTCAACGATGCGCTGGTCCAGGTCGAGCGCGCCTTCCTCGACCCGAAGGGACTCCCCGGCCGCCCCTGGTTCCACCACCTGCTCTACGCCCCCGGGGTGACCACCGGCTACGCCTCCTGGCCTTTTCCGGGGATCGTCCAGGCGCTCAAGGAGCGCGATCCGAAGATGTTCGAGGTACAGGCGCGCGCCCTTCT
>DASTNM010000432.1:0-7044 GCA_035762745.1 Candidatus Polarisedimenticolia bacterium | reverse complement strand
TAAAGGGTCGGGTGAAAGCGAAGTAGAGACGGGCCCGTCCGGCGAATCCCCTCACCCGATCCGGCGACTCATCAGCCAAGGCGCCTCCCCGCTGTCTACCACGCCATCTGCAGAAGTTGCACCAGGCCGATTCCGGTCAGAGCACCGGCCAGGGTGTTGGAGAAATTGACCGCGTCGTTGTCCATCAGCCCCCGGGCCTCGAGCGTGGCACCCAGAAACGAATCGGCGGTCGAGCCGACGAAGGCGGCGCCGACCACCAGCGGCAGGGAATCCCGAGGCAGGAGCCCTGACGTCGACGCGATCTCTCCGACCACCAAAGCGGCGGCGGCGCCTGCGAGCGTTCCAAGCCAGGAGATGGCGCCGTTCGTACCCGGGGGCACGGTCTTCAACGATGTGATCAGGACCGGCCGGCCTCCGAACGCCTGCCCCACCTCGCTGCTCACCGTGTCGAACGCCGCCGTGGCATAGGCGCAGACGAAGGCCAGGATGAAAATCTCGGGAGAAGCCGCCGTCGCAATCAGCCCGGCGAGATAGACCGCCACGCCGCAGTTCGCCAGGGCATGCCGGGCCGAGCGCGCCCCGTGCTTCTCCTGGGCGACACCGAGCCTCTGCTTCCTGCGGAATCCCAGGCGCGTGGCCGCCGATCCGAGGACGAAGAACGAGAGCAGCACGGCGAAGCCGCGCCAACCTGAGAACGTGAAGGTCAGCATCCCCACCAGAAATCCGGCCAACGCCCCCGAGCGCGTCACTGCACCCGCCCGCGAGAAGAGACCGGCGAGAACCAGATTGACGATGACGCCGACCAGGAACTGGCGCAGCAGGTCGGGACCCGTCGCCTGCAGCCGGGTGGGGTCGATCTCCATGAGCCCGCGCAGGAACAGCGCCGACAGCAAAGGCACCGTGAGATTGTCGTCGAGTTTCCACGGCAGCGACTCCACGAAGGCCGCGAAGAGAGCGGTCGGGACCGACAGGAGCGCAGCCTCACGCTGCCCGCGGCCCATCCAGACCAGCAGAGCCCAGCAGGCGAGACCGGCGGCGGGGCAGAAGGCCAGAGTGCCCGCCAGTGTCTTCGCCCGGTTCCACGGCAGGGCACGATGGCCGAATCGGCGCCCGAAGGCGCCCGCCGCGCCGTCCCCGGCCGCCATGATCCCCCAGGCCGCGGCGGCGACTTCGAGGCGATTCCGAAACAGGGAGATCAGGAGAAGGACCGCGACCGGATAGATCACGACTCCCGAGCGCCACGGCGCGCGCCGTTCGACGGCGCGGAGCAAGGCGCCGCCAGCGAGGCGTGGCAGCACCAGTAGGTTGAAGACTACGGCCAGCGCGGCGCAGGCGCCGGCCTGAGTCGGCGTCAGGTACCGGAGCGTGAAGGCGATGCTCCCCATCCCGAAATGCACCGCCCGCCGCGCCGTTTCGTTCCTCGCCACGGCCCGCTCGCCGTCCATCAGGATGTGCTCCCGGTTCGGGCCGTCTCACGGCGTAGAGCCTCGACTGTCGCCCGTAGACCTTCCCGCAGAGGGGTCACCCGGTACCCCAGCTCACGCTCCGCGCGGGCCGAGCCATAGGCCCACTCGTGCCGGTATGTCCCGACGACACCGTCGGTCATCGCGGGCGGCACACCGGTCAGCCAGGCCACGGCGCGAAGCATCCGACCGGCCGCCTCCCCCGCCCAGTAGGGGATGGCATACCGCGGCGGCGGCACACCGGTCAGCTCGGTCAGCAGGGAGAACAACTGATCCTGGCTGGCATTCTCGCCACCCAGAATGTATCCACGCCCCGGGGTCCCCCGCTCGAGCGCCAGGAGGTGCCCCCGGGCCACATCCTCCGTGTAGGCGTAGCAGATCCTCAGATGACCGAGCCCCAGCCGGGCTGGCAGTCGACCCGAGAGGTGCCTGCGGAGCATTCCCCCGAGCAGATTCGCTTCCGTCGACGCCCCGGGGCCGTACACGATCCCCGGGTAGACGGTGATCAGCGGATTTCCGGCGGCCGCCTTCTCACGCACCAGCCTCTCGGCGAGCCACTTGGTGCGTTCATAGTCGGTGCGGAAACGAAACTCGGTCCTCTCGAACCGCTCGTCCCTCACCTCTCCATCGGTCGGTCCCAGGGCGACGATCGTCGAGGTGTAGACCACCCGCTTCACGCCGGCCTCCTCCGCGGCCCGCAGAGTCGCGGCGAGCGCCTCGACGTTCACGCGGTCGAAGTCGCGTGGATCCCGGGCCCACATGCGCACCAGGGCCGCCAGGTGCACCAGCGCGTCGCAACCGGCGAGCGCACGCCGTATCGACCCCGAATCAAGGAGGTCACCACGCGCCGGCTGGCAGCCGGCCGGCAGGAGATGCCCGCGCCCTTCGCGTACGAGCGCTACAACCGTGTGCCCGGCCACCTGCAGCTGGGCGGCCACGTGATATCCGAGGTACCCGGTGGCCCCGGTGACCAGGACCCTCATGCCCCCCTGCCCGGCCGTTCCCCGGTGCTCAGGTAGTCACGAAGCGCCTCGTCCCACGGCCTGGGCGCGGCGCCGACCAGGCGCGCGTACAGCGTCGTGTCGAGGGCAGAGTAGGCCGGGCGAACGGCGAGCCGCCCGGCCTCCTCGGTGGTGATCGGCACGAGCCGAGCCACCCCCGGGGGGAGCATGAATTCCAGGATCGCCTTCGCCAAGGCGTAGCGCGAACAGACGCCGGTGTTGGCGAAATGCACCAGGCCGCTGAAGTCGATCTCGATCAGTCGCGCCAGCGCCTCGGCGACATCGGTCACGTACGATGGCGATCCAAACTGGTCGTCGACGACCTTGAGGGCGGTCTCTTGGCGCGCCCTCCTGCGGATCGTATCCACGAAGTTGGAGCGTCCCGGCCCGTAGGTCCAGGCGAGCCGCACGATGAGGTGGTCGGGCGCGGCGGCGGCGACGCGCGCCTCGCCTTCCAGCTTGCTGCGTCCATACTCCGACAGCGGTCCGGTGGCATCGGCCTCGACGTATGGCCGCCTGGCGCGCCCGTCGAAGACGAAGTCGGTGCTCAGATGCACGATGCGGCAGCCGCTCGCGGCCGCGGCGAGGGCCGCGTTCTCCGCCCCGTCCACGTTGACGCGTCGGGCCCGGGCCGGCTCGACCTCGCAGCCGTCGACGTCGGTGTAAGCGGCGCAGTTGATGACCACGCTCGGCTGCAGCCGCTCGATCTCTGCCTCCAGCCGGAAGCGATCGGTCACATCCGCCTCCGCCCGCGTGGCCGACACCGTCGCGGGAAAGCGTCGCTCGAAGCAGCGCACCAGCGCCGCGCCGAGCATGCCGCCGGCACCGAGCACGAGCGGCGCCACCGATCGGGAGCGGCTCACTGGAAACCTCCGAAGGGCCCGGGAGAGTAGCCCCCGGCCGATCCGGATTGCAGATCGATGACGTTACCCACGCCCTTGAGGTTGATCAGGAAGCGGAACTCGCGCTGGCTCGATCCGAAAAAATTGCGATTGAGGACCTCGACCTGGAAACCGCAGCACTGCGTGTTGTAGCCGAGCCTGTAGCGCTGATCCCTGAGGCGCGGCTCTCCGGGCTGGATGTCGCCCAGGTCGTAGTTGAGCTGCATGCCGAGGAGCATCCGCCGCGCCAGCAGGTTGGTCTCGCCTTGCAGGCCGATCTGGCTGCGGTTGAACGGCTCGCTCAAGGCCTGGCCCTGCGCCAGGAGAGCCTGCCCCTCCAGGTCGCGCGAGAGCGACCACGTGAGATCGACGAACCCGCGCCGAGGGCTGCGCAGGTTGGCGCTCAGGCTGGCTTCGCGGATCTGGCGGAAGAGAATATCATATTCAGTCCGCACGTCGAGACTGGCGCGGATGGAGGGGTTGACGCGCAGCGTGGCGCGAATCGGTGAGTAGCGACGCTCCTCCTTGAGGGCCCCCGAGACGCTCAGTGGCCCGAGAAACGAATAGTCCTGGCTGATCTCGAGAGTGGCGATCTCGACGGTGCTGAGCTGCTTCTTCTCCGGGGCCGTCGCTCCCGTCGGCGACTCGCCCTGGGGCGTCTGTCCCTTCTCCTCACGCTCCTTCCGCAGCGCCTCGCGCATCTTCGCGAAGACATCCTGGCCGCCCCCGACGTAGGCTCCCGAGGCCCGCGACCCGGCGAACCCGCCCCCCAATTCCTCGGTTCCGCTGATGGGCCGCTTGGCGAACAGCCGGGTGACCAGGGCGTAGGTCACGCGGTTCGCGTTACCCGCCAGCGTGTCGATCTCATCAAACCTGATGATACGGTCCGTGTCGGCGACCTTGGACAGATAGGAATAGCGGATCTGCGGCTCGATCGTGTTCTTGTACTGCGGCGAGAAACTTGAGTTCGGTCGGTCGAACACGCGGGTGAGCTTCGGTCCGATCAGTGTCAGCCCGCCCTGGTAGAGGTCGCGGTCGAACCCCTGGTCGAACGGCAGGGTCTTCTCTTGATCCCGTATGCCGTTCCCCTCGCCGAAGTCGCCCGTTCCCGGCAGGTTGTCGCACCCGAGGTCGTCCTCCGGACCGAACGTGCCGAATGGCGCGTTGTCCCGCTCCGCGTCCACCACGCCGTTCCCCTCTCCGAAATCACCGGTGTTCGGGAGATTGTCGCACCCCAGATCGCCCTTCTGGCTCTTGGTGTAATAGGTGTTGCGATAGCCGAGGTTGGCGTCGACGTCGAGCCACGGGAGCGGCGAGAGCTGTGACGAGAAGACCGGGAAGAGATCGAAGCGCTGGTAGTCCGCCCCCTCCTCACCCTTGCGGAAGTAGTCGGCCGAGGACTCCAGGGTCAGGAAGAAGGGGCTGTTTCCGAGCCGCTGCCGACGGCCACGCAGCTCGATCTCCGGCTCGATCCAGCGGACGATCGTGCGCTCGTCGGTGGCGAAGAAGGGGTCGTTCAGGACGATCGGGTCGAGCGGCACGTTGACGAGCTGCTCGCGCCGCTCACCGCGCAGATTCAGCGAGTAGAAGCCCCAGTTACGGATCAGGAAGAGGTTGCTGAGCGCCTGGGGGTTGGTCGACAGCCGGAGGTCGCGCTCGAAGTCGCGGTAGTAGTCGAAGTCGCTGATGAAGTTTGCGTTCGATACCAGCCGCCATCCGGAGACAAAATCCTGGTTGTGCGTGTAGTTGATCACCCAGCGGTCGATCGGCACGCCGGGCCTCTGCTCCTGCTTCGCCACCTGGTCGCGAATGTAATACCCGGTGAAGAACCCGCGGCCCGATTCGCTCGGCACGTAGCGGTACTCCAACCCGGTCCCGTATCCGGCCAGCGACATGTAATCGAGAAAAAAGGTGGCGTCCATGTTGCGCCGCATCGTCCAGTAGAGGGCGTTGCTGAGGATGGTTCCGGCCCGCCGCGAGAAGCCGAATTCGGGAAACAGCAGCCCGGAGGCCCGGTCGCTCTTGACCGGCCAGACGAGGTATGGGGTGTAGAAGACCGTGATGCGCCCGATCTTGAACTGGAGGTTGTGCAGGTAGGCGTAGTCATCCAGGCGCAAGAGGCCCCGCCCGATCTTGAAGCTCCAATAGGGGATCGGCTGAGTGCAGGCGGTAAAGGTGGCGTCGTGGAGGACCAGCTCGTCTTTCGAGATCTTCTCGACCCGGGCCGCCTCGAAGTAGTAGGAGGGATCGGCGTAGCCTCGCGCTCCGAAGAAAGTGCCGGTCTCGGTCTCCAGGTTGTAGTCCAGGCTTTCGGCGGTGATCCGCCCTCCCCTCTGGTCGAGAATGACGTTCCCCTCGGCGTGGGCCTCCTTGGTCGACGGAGTGTAGCGGACGAAATCGGCCTGCAGGCGGGAGTCGCCGCACTTGATATCGACGTATTCCTTGAGGATCAACTCGTCCTTGCCGAGGATCGAGCCAGGCCCGGCGGCGATCTCGAGCGGCTTGCCGCCGCACCCCTCCCCGACGACGCGTCGCGTGCCCTCCGCCCCCGGGGCCTCCGGGGAAGCCTTCGCCTCGGGGACGCCGGCCGGGACGCCCTCCTGCTGGGCGTGGAGGCTGCCCGGAAGGGCCAGGAGAAGAGTCAGGGCCAGGGCGATCGATCGCTCAGGACCGCGCATGTGACCGGAGGCTGCCGTTTGCCTGTGGCCGGATCGCGGCGCCTTCAGGTGACGGCGACGCCCGCATATCCAACGACCGATTGGTAGTCACCGTTCTTGTCCCCAGACGTGGCGTAGGTTACCAGCCGTCCCTGGCGCGCCCCGAGCTGCCGCGCCGCCTCCAAGCCGGCGACCGCCGGGGCCACACCGCACATGCTGATCTCCTCCCGTAAGACGACGCTGTGCAGGCCTTCGGGATCGAGCGCCAGCACGCGGTCGAGAGCCTTGCGGTCCTGCCGCTCCGCCTCCTCGACCGGAACGTAGTGCGACATGTCGCTGCTGATCACGAGAAGAACCTCACCGCCGTCGGCGCGGATCGCGTCCCCGACCGCCCGCCCCAGTTCCAGAAGCAACGTCAGGCGCATCGTCCCGACGCAGATCGGCACGAAGCGCAGGTCCTCGACCAGGAACTGCAGAAACGGAATCTGCACCACCAGCGAGTGCTCCGCCCGGTGGGCCTCCTCGTCGACGCGCGCCGACGCACAGCGCGCCAGGATCGCCGTCGCCAGGGGGTTGTCGATCGGTGCCATCCCGAGCGGTAACTCCCATGAACCCCGGTCCATGACCGCGATCGGCTCCCCCTGCCCGGTATGGTTAGGACAGAGGACGACGACCCTCGAAGGCAGCCGCACCGAGGTGTAGGTGGCGGCCGCCACGCGACCCGAATAGACATACCCGGCATGCGGAACCATGAGCGCCAGGCCACGCGGCTCCGCGGGCGGTTTCTTACCGTGCGTCATGTCGCGCAACTCGTTCCTGAGCGCTGCCTGTTCAGCCGGGTAGAAGCGACCGGCCACGGCGGGCCTGCGGATCATCTTTCCCTCGTCCACCCTCCAGGTCGTTCCGAGAGGTGCTCTTGAGGTCTCGGTCATGCTAACAGATGGTTGTGGCAAAGTAAAGAAAACCGGGCACTTGCGTTGTTTTTGGGCCGGTGCGTGTGCTACGATACGACCTTCCTAAAGGGCGGTTTCAAGGCGATGAC